>JAGTVD010000507.1 GCA_018224505.1 Desulfatitalea sp.
AATGAGCTGCCGCCCCTGTTCCGTGTCGCGCCCCCCTTGCCAAAGCCCCTCCAGCAGCCTGAACGTCTCTTTTTCGGAATCCGAGTCCGCCGGCTGCTCCTTGTCCGGCGCCAGCAATTCATCGAAATGGCTGTGGACCTGGTGCCGGTGGATCTCCAGCTGGGCTGCAAAACCGTCCCAATCCTCGAAACCCATGGCCGCCGCCAACCGCAACCGCAGCATGGCATCCGTCGGCAAGTGGTGCACCTGCTGGTCGGCCCACGCCTGCAAGCGGTTCTCCACCCGCCGCAGGAACCCATACGCCTGATCCATGACCGTACCCACCAGGGCCGGGATGTAATTCTTTTTGACCAACGCCGCCAACACTTGCCGGATGGGCCGCACCTGCAGATCCGCATCCACGCCGCCCCGGATCAACTGGAACATCTGCCCGAAAAACTCAATCTCCCGAATGCCGCCCGGCCCCAGCTTCACATGATCCGCCAGTCCCTTGCGACGCACCTCCCGGGCAATACGCGCCTTCATCTCCCGCAACCCGTCAAACGCCCCGAAATCCAGATAGCGCCGGAAAATAAACGGCCGCAACCGCATCAACAGCTGCTCGCCGGACCGGCTGTCACCCGCCACCACCCGGGCCTTGATCAACGCATAGCGCTCCCACTCCCGCCCCTGCTCCTGGTAGTAGTCCTCTAATCGGTCAAAGGTCATGAGCAGCGGACCGGAATCGCCATAGGGCCGCAACCGGGCATCCACCCGGAACACAAACCCGTCCCCCGTGGGCTTGCCGATCACCTGGATCAAGTCGCGGCACAAGCGCGTGAAAAACTCATCGCTGCTCACCACGCCACTGGTGCCGCCCTCACTCTGCCCTTCGGCCTCAAACGCAAACAGCAAATCCACATCCGACGAAAAATTGAGCTCGTTTGCCCCCAGCTTACCCAACCCGATCACCACCATCTGCTGCGCCGCACCGCGCCCGTCCCGGGGCACCCCCCACAGCAGCGTCTTTTGCCGATAGAGCACCGCCAGCGCCGATTCAATGCAAACATCCGCCAATGCCGAAAGATCCGCCAGGGTACCATCCAGATCCGCCCACCCGCACAAATCCCGCAGCGCAATCCGCACCATCTCCCGCTGGCGAAACGCCCGCAGTACCCCCATCAAATCATCCTTTTCCACCGCCACCACCGGCCCGTCGTCGTCCCAGCACGGCAACGCCTGCCCGAACCGGCTCTGCCACAGCCCCGCCAACCGCTGTCCATACCCCTGCGAGCCGTATTCGGCATGCAGATCCCCGCTTTGCAACAGATCGGCCAACCGATCCGGATGCCGCACCGCCTGCTGCAGCCCAAAATCGCTGAAAACCAGCGCCGCTCGGAACGCCGCCGCATGCACGCCCAAATCAGGAAAAGCCAGGCCATCACGGGCAAAGGCATCGATAACCGCCTGCCAACGGGATCGGGCATCAGCTTGCAGCGGGGCCGGAAGTGAACACATGGACGCTCCTTATTCTTTCACGACCGGGCAAAGCCCGGTGGTCTTACCTGCACACCGAACCCTGGTTTTGCAGGCACGGGTAACAGTGGGTTAATGTGATGCGTCTGATTTGATGGCCTCCTTGAGGGACTTACCGTCCTTGGGCGGCACGGGGATATCGCGCCGGTTGTGCATGTGGATAGCCTCTTCCGGGCAGCCGGTGGCGCATACGGCGCATCCGAAGCAACGGTCCAGATCCACCAGCGGCACCGCCTCCGGCCCCATTTGGAGGGCCTCGGCCGGGCAGCGGTCGATGCAGGTTTCACAGGCCGTGCAAAGCTCGGCCTCAAACCGTGGTTCGAAACCGGAGCTGAAGGCCAGTCCGGGCTTAGGCTTGGCCAGGGCGTGGGTCACGGCCACGCAATGCCAGCGGTCGCAATTGCAGATGAAGCCGATGTCATCCGTCATGTTGGTGCTCATGTGGATCAGTCCGGCTGCCTCGGATCGCTGGAGCACTTCGCGCGCTTCTTCCTTGCTCACCTGACGGCCGTTCAAGCGCTCGACGGCGAACTGCGCGCCCAGACCGAACTGCATGCACACGTCGTTGGGCATGCCGTGGGTGTCTTCGCCCCGCAATTGAGCGGCATGGCGGCAGAAACAGGTCGTGACCGCAATCGGATCGTACTTGTCGATATAGGCCTGCACCTGGTCGTAAGTGTGGACCTGGTTGCCGACGGCGACGGTGCGGGCCACGGTGATCACCCGGTTGGTGGGGAAAATCGGCTTGTCGATGCCCGAACGCGCGTCGAAGGCCTTCTTGTAATCATAGATAAGCCTGGCCAGTCGCTTGTCCCGCTCGGTGGTACGGCCGGGCATGAACTGAAATTCCAGGATACCCGGCATGAAGCGGGCGCTCTGGTAGTATACGGCGTCGGCCATGCGCACCGCCATGCACAGACCCTTGTCGGCCATGGCCTCCAGGATGAGCGCGATCTGCGCAACAGGTCTTGCCATCTGCTTGGCCAGGTCCGCGGCCGCCAAAGGCCCGCGGGGCATGGCGTTGTTCACCTCTGCTTCGGCCGGCGTGAACATCTCTTCCACCATGGCGAAGAATTCGGGAATGTCCATCCCGGAAAAATCGCCGCCGCGCTTTTTCATCACGGCGAGCAGTTCACGGTAAACAGGATCGGTCATAACGGTGTCTCCTTTCAGGCCGCTTCCAACCGGCAGGGCACGAAGCGGTTCAGGGGGTGCCTATGGGGTCGCGGTGGGTGTTTTGGGTTAAAAGGCATGCTGTCGATTTTTTGATGGCATCCCTCGATCGCAGTTAAAGTTGGGTGAACGGTTTTTACCCCAGCAGTTTTGTCAGACGCCCTCTTATGATCTCTTCGGCCTGTGCCATGATTCGATCGACGAGTTCCTTGCAGGTGGGGATGTCGTGGATCAGACCGGCCACCATGCCGCAGGACCAGACGCCGGCCTCGGTCTGCCCTTCCATCATGATTTTGGGATAGACCCCGGCCACCTCCTCGATGATGTCCTCGAACTTGATCTCCTGGCCCAGCCGGGCCTCCTTCTCCAGCAACCGCCGCACCGCGTCGTTGTAGATGACCCGCTCGGTGTTGCGCAGCGGCCGCATCACCAGCCGCGTATCCAATTCCGAAGCTGCCACGATGGCCTGCTTCACGTTTTCGTGCACCGGGGCCTCCCGGGTGGCGATGAAGCGGGTGCCCATGTTGATGCCGTCCGCCCCCAGGGCCAGGCTGGCCACCAAGCTGCGGGCATCGGCCATGCCACCCGAGGCCACAAAGGGGATTTTCAGCTCTTCGGCCGCCCGAGGCAGCAGAATCATGTTGGGAATGTCGTCCTCGCCCGGATGGCCGCCGCACTCGAAACCGTCCACCGAAACAGCATCGCATCCGATCCGCTCGGCCTTGAGGGAGTGGCGCACCGAGGTGCACTTGTGGATCACCTTGATGCCCGCTGCGTGCAGCGGCGGCAGGTAGGGCTCTGGATTGCGGCCCGCCGTCTCCACGATCTTCACCCCGCCCTCGATGATGGCGCGGATATAGCCCGGATAGTCCGGCGCGCGCAGCGCGGGCAGAAAGGTGAGGTTCACACCGAACGGCTTGTCGGTCATCTCGCGGCAGCGGGCGATCTCCTTGGCCAGATCTTCCGGCGTCTTCTGCGTCAAGGCGGTGATGATCCCCAGGCCGCCGGCATTGGACACGGCCGCCGCCAACTCGGCAAAGCCGACATAGTGCATCCCCCCCTGAATAATCGGGTGCTGGATGCCGAACAGTTCGGTAATACGTGTTTTCATGCGTCGTTTCTCCTTAAAGCTATTGAAGGTGATCGGGAAAGCCGCACCATCGCAATTCCCGGCAAATGGTGCCGGCACTTCCCGTGGTGTTTTTGGGTATCGGTTCGGCCAGATGTTGCGCGATCCCCAACCAGGGCGTGGCTGCTCATAAACGCATCATAAAGAGCGCATGCCTTGCTTTGGACTGTACACTTTTCGCCTTAAACCTGTCCACTACCAACCATGCGCGTTCATTTGGATCAAAGGCCAGGCGCCCCACAACCCTGTAATCGCCCCGCCCGGTCAACTGCAGCACCACGCCGTCACCGGACGACACCGTGATACCGGCAAGACCGGAAATGTTCACAAAATGGGTCACCAACAGGATCAACTCACCATCCGGCGGCTGTTGGGCAAGAAAGGCTTTCATCGCCGCCAGAGTCGTTTCCGACAACTTCGGCTGCTGAAAAAAGGAGTTCAGGGCCGGCAGCTCGGTCACCGGTCCGAGGGCGATCAACTCTGCCGTTTCGCGGCTCCGGCACCATTGGCTGGAATATACACGCGCTGAAGCGATCCCCCCGGCACGCAGCCGGCTGCCGATGGCCCGCGCCTGAGCCCTCCCGCGGTCGTCGAGATTGCGCTGGGTGGCACAGTCGCCGATCTTAAAATGGATAGGATCGCCTTGGCCCGGTGCGAAAGCATGGCGGACCAGCAGGACATATCCACCGGCGTTCAATGCGTCGATCATCGCTTTGTCGGCGCCGGCATCCGTGGCCGCCGACAGGAAAAGTGAGACGATGCAAAAGGTGATGAAAGGATATTGAATCAACATACCGTCCCTTACAATTGTGATAACGCCATGAAAACGTAAGATATGATAAAGACGTTTACCAAACATGGCAACCGTCTATCGCTGGTGTGCTGGGAGGATTCCGGTGCGTGTTATGTTTTTTGCGCGACGTTGATAGCGTCCCGCGCCGGGAAGGCTTTTAACATAATTGTTATTCTGTTCGTTGAAATATTGCATAAATGTCTTAACGCGCCGTTCCGGCTGCCGGGCTTCCGTTGCGCGCACCCCCGGCCACTGCGGGTCTATTTTTACATAGACACGATGGCATATTTTTTGATAGCGATAGAAGCTTGCTAACCGGTGCGCGGATTGCG
>JAGTVD010000508.1 GCA_018224505.1 Desulfatitalea sp.
CCGGGTAGGCCCGCAAACTCACTGCGTTCAGACAGTGCGGGCCGAGCGACCCTCCGCACACCCCTAAGCGTCACTAAAACCCCATTGCTGACGCAGCGCCCCACCCCCGCTACCGGGAGCACCTCTTATTGTGCCAGAACGAAAAGGCATTTTCGGAGGGTGGCCCCAGTTCGTGGGCCATGATAAAATGACATGCGTTCGCCCGTGCGGGGTGCTTGATATCAAATATTTGACATCGGATTAATTGCCATGGATTTTCCTGCTCATGTGATCATCACCGAGGTCGGCCCCCGGGACGGGCTGCAGATGGAGCGGCGGGTGGTGCCCACCGATATCAAGGTGGCACTGATCGCCGATCTGGTGGCTGCCGGGGTGTCCGCCATTCAGGTGGCGGCTTTTGTCCATCCGGAAAAGATGCCCCAGATGGCGGATGCCGAGGCGGTGATTTCGCGTTTGCCGGGCCACGGGGATGTGGCCTACAGTGCGTTGACCCTCAATTTGCGCGGTGTGGAGCGGGCCTGCCGGACCGCTGTTCCCTGGATCGAGGTTTCCTTGTCGGCCAGCGATGCGCACAGTCGCCAGAATACCGGTTTGACTGTGGTTCAGGCCAGGGCGGCAACGGGTGCCATGATCGATTTGGCGGTCCGGTCCGGACGCCGGGTTCGGGGCAGCGTTCAGTGCGCGTTCGGTCATTTGACGCCCGGTGATATTGCGGTTGACCGGGTGGTGCGGATGGCGGTCGGGTTGATCGATCAGGGGGTCGAGCAGCTTGTGCTGGCGGATACCACCGGCCTGGCCAACCCGGTGCTGGTGCGGCAAATGCTGGCGGCGCTCCTGCCAAAGGTCGGCAGCGTGCCGCTGGGGCTCCACTTGCACGATACCCATGGCTTGGGGTTGGTGAACGTTATGGCCGCCCTGGAAATGGGCATCGATCGTTTCGATACGGCTCTGGGGGGGTTGGGCGGTTGCCCGTTTGTCGATGGGGCGGCCGGCAACATTGCCACCGAGGATACCCTGCATCTGCTGCATGCGCTGAGCATCTCCACCGGTGTCGATCCGGCCCTTGTGGCGGTCTGGAGCCGCCGTTTGAGCGCTTTTTTCGAACACCTCCTGCCTGGTAAGCGTTACCGTTGGATATAGGTTTTCACTGCTTTTTTTCATTAAGTTCTTGACGAACCAGCCGATAAACAAACAGGAAGCGTGCTGTTACAGGCGACCGATACCGGAAATGACAGCCATCCGGAGGGTTCGATCGCAAACCTGCAAAGGTCCAATGCCCTATGAAGGGTTCCGTTCGATGGGGTATGCCCGTCGAGCCGCCATCCAGCCATTGGCATTGGATCAAGGAACAGCCAATTGTGACCGCAGTTTGGCCACCAAGGATTCAGGGTTACAGGATGCCGAATGCAAATCGCGGATAAAGAAACCATTCTGTTTGTCGATGACGAGCAGAGTATCATCGATATCGCCCACACCTATTTCACCGCCAAGGGCTATCATGTGCTGACCGCCAGCAATGGCAAACAAGCCGTCGGACTGCTTGCGGAGCAGCATGTGGATTGCTGTTTCACCGACATCAACATGCCCGAGATGGACGGCCTGGAGCTGGCGGAACACATCCGTCGTCAAGACAGCACCATTCCGGTCATTGTCATGACCGGTTATCCCTCTTTGGACAACACCATCCATACGCTGAAAAACGGTGTGGTGGATTTCCTGGTCAAGCCGGTCAATCTGCATCAGATGGAGTTGTGCGTGCAGCGCGTGTTGCGCGAACGACGGCTGTTCATCGAAAACCTGATTCTGAGCAAGGAGTTGGAGAGCAAGGCCAAAATCGAGCAACTGAATTCGGAACTGCTTTACAAGGTCGACGAACTGAACATTCTCAATCGCATCCTCAGCGATTTCGCCTTGTTGCGCGAAAGCAACGATGTCTTTCAACAGCTGGTGGACCTGGCCGTGGATATTGTGTCGGCGGACGGCGCCTGCTTTTTCCTGGTGAACGACAGCGCAGCGAAGCCGATGCCCATTGCCATGGCCGGGGCGCCGTGGGGTGCCGCCGGCGCCGCTGAAGGGGGGGCTGTGACGACCGCGGGCATGCCCCATCGGATCGTTTCTCCCGATGATCGCCAGATGTCCACCCTGGTGCGGGAGGTGATGCACGATGACCGGCCGCTGATCATCGCCAACAACAACGGCGGTTGCCAGCGGTTGCCCAAACAGTACCGCTCCTGCATTCTCGTACCGTTGAAAATCCGCGCCCGGATTCTGGGGGTGCTGATGGCGGTCGTCAATGATGGCAGTCGACGGTTCAATGAAAAAGATCTTTACTATCTGGACTTTATGGCCAAAAAGGCCTCCACGAGCATCGAAAATCTGGCCTTGTACGAGAATATTTACAACAATCTGCTGTCTACCTTATACGCCTTCGTAAAGGCTATCGAGGCGCGTGATCCATACACCCAGCAGCACTCCAGCCGCGTCACCCGTCTGGCCGTTGCCCTGGCCGATGCCATGGGGTGCACGGAGGAGGAGCAACAGATTCTGAACGTGTCCGGTTTGCTGCACGATATCGGCAAAATCGGCATTCGGGATGATATTCTGCTTAAACCCGGCCGGCTGAGCGAGGATGAGTTCGCGATAATTCGCCAGCATCCCGTGATTGGTTACGACATCATGGGGCATATGGGACTGTGGACACGGGAAAAGGAGATTGTGCGGGGCCACCATGAACGTTTTGACGGCAAGGGCTATCCGGACGGTCTGGCCGGCCTGCAAATTCCCCTTCTGGCCCGCATTCTGAGCGTGGCCGATGTGTACGATGCCATCGCCTCGGATCGCGCCTACCGGGCCCGGATGCCCGAAGCGCAGATCCTGGAAATCATGTACGGCGGCGCCGGCACCCAATTCGACCCCGATATCATCGACGTCTTCCGCACCCTCTACCAATCCGGGGAGCTGACTGCGGTGATTGACGAGAAAAAATAGCGCTCCAA
>JAGTVD010000509.1 GCA_018224505.1 Desulfatitalea sp.
CCGCTGGAAAATTGAAAACGAAACATTCAACACCCTCAAAAATCAGGGCTACCATATCGAGCACAATTTCGGCCATGGCCGGAAAAATTTATCTAACAACTTCTTTGTGCTCAACCTGCTGGCCTTGATCCATCCGACGTACAAATCGACTTGGGACTGCGTATCGCGCCGTTCAGTTAGAATCGCTGCCATGGGGCCGGCGCTGGTGACACTGGATGAGATTGGTGATATCAACAACCTGCGGTTTACCGCCTTTGTACGGCAAATGGATTAAAGGGAGATATGCAACATGAAAGCTTCTCAACTGCGCAAGGGCAATGTGGTGGGTATTAATGGCACCGCTTATCGCGTGCGCGATATCGATACGCAAACCCCGTCGGCCCGGGGGGGCAACACCCTGTACCGGGTACGCCTGACGGGGATCAGCAGCGGACAGAATCTGGAACAGACATTCAAGAGCAATGACGTGCTGGAGGAGTTGAGTGTGGAGCGCCGGGCGTTTACCTATCTTTATTCGGACCAGGACGATTATCATTTCATGGACTCAGACAATTATGAACAACACAGCCTGTCCGCCGATCAGCTCGAAGAACAGCGGGATTGGATGGTGGAGAACATGGAGGGGCTTTCGGCGTTGATGCTGGAGGGGCGGCTGGTGGCGGTGGAACTGCCGGCGGCGGTCGAGATGGATATTATCGAGACCGCGCCGGTGATCAAAGGCGCAACGGCCACCAATCGCAATAAGCCGGCTACGTTGAGCAACGGGCGGGTGGTGCAGGTGCCTGAATACATGGCGCCCGGTGACCGGGTGCGCATCAATACCGAGACGGGTAAGTTCATGGCGCGGGTGCGCTAAGATATGGGGTTTTGGAGCGCTGCGGGAACGGGGGAATCGGCAGTCACAGCCACAGTTGCGCGAATCTTTTGCTTTCACTCCGCCATTTTCCATTCTAAGGATAAACAGCTTTCCAAGAATCAAAACCTTATCTGGCGAGGGATCAAAGCGAAGTGCGTTGGGGGGGAACAGGAGTGGCGGACCGGTAATGTAAAAACGCAATAGGGCCTCATGGTGCCCACACGGAACCCCTATGGTACTCGTTGGACAACGATCCCAAAGGAGTCCACAATGATCAATGGCGTTTCCGCAAAGCAGTTCTTGATTAATCTCAACCAGGTGATCAACACCGACAACGTATACAATGACTCGTTGACGCCGTCATCTTGGACATTCTTTTACCGATCGATGCGTGGTGCTGGATTACCCGGATAAACGCGCATGTCCGGGTGGATCAGCATGGATATGTCATGAATTTTCATCGGTTACTCCTTTAGTCTTGAATCAGAAATTCTGATGAAATACAGTAACAGATCCGGCTTGCCCTGAATTTTCGAGACCGTAAAATCAAGGTAGGCCGGACCGCGCCTGAGTAGTTACGTAACATGAAAGCATGCTGCCGCGAACGCCCCTGAAAACTCTTGTGCCGTCGCCTGATTGGGTATTGCCTTATGAAGATCAGATTAATGGTATTCACGCTGGCACTGGTGGCTTTTACAGCCGCCGCTTTGCCGGCCTTCGGACAACTGTTCAACCATGGCACTGTTATGGACCTTGCCGAACGTCTGGCAAAGTCCCCTTATGAGCCAGAGCGATTGCCTGCCGACTCGAACCTGCGCCAACTGACCTACGATCAATATCGCGATATTCGCTTCGACAGCGACCACGCGATCTGGGGCAATGAACAAGTCCGGTTCCGTGTCGAACTATTGACAGCGGGATTTGTTTTCGAGCAGCCGGTGAAAATTGCCATTGTCGAAAGCGGGAGCGTCCGCAATCTGCAAGCCACACCGGAGATGTTCGATACGGGGCCCCTGGTCCAGCACTTGAACAACAAGCCGTTTGCGCTTTCCGGTTTTCGAATACGCAAACGATTGAATTCACCAACCGTATGGGACGAGTTCCTGGTTTTTCAGGGCGCGTCCTATTTTCGTGCGGTGAGCAGAGGGACACTCTATGGCTTATCGGCGCGCGGGCTGGCGATCCGCACGGCCCACCCGACCGGTGAGGAATTCCCCGAGTTCACGCATTTCTGGATAGAACGGCCCTCTGCCAATGCGGTCGGCATTGTCATTCATGCGCTTATGGACAGCCCATCGACCACAGGCGCGTTTCGGTTTTCGATCATTCCGGGAGCCGAGACCATCATGGACGTGGACCTAACGCTGTTCCCACGCGTAGCGCTCGAAAATGTGGGCATTGCGCCACTCACATCGATGTTCTTGTTCAACAAATCCGATCGTACCCGGATCGATGATTTCCGAGACGCGGTGCATGACTCCGACGGGCTCCAGATTGTTTCGGCTTCCGGCGAGCAGATCTGGCGTTGCCTGGCCAATCCGACACGTCTGCAGGTTTCCAGCTTCACTGCAACAGCGCCGAGCGCCTTTGGATTGGTCCAGCGCGCGCGCAAGCTTGCCGATTATAATGATTTTGAAGCCCATTATCATCAACGTCCCAGCGCCTGGGTAGAGCCCAAGGGGGATTGGGGGGCCGGAGCCGTCAAATTGGTGGAGATCCCGACAGACAGTGAAACCAACGATAATATCGTTGCCTTCTGGCAACCGGATGAGGTCATCCCCGCAAACAAACCCTGGCAGAAATCCTACCGTCTGCGGTGGTGTGCAACGCCGCAAGTCACACCGGCTCTCGGCAAGGTGATATCGATGCGATCCGGGCCGAGCCTCGATGGCAAGCGTCGGCTGTTTGTGATCGACTTCGACAAGGCAGCCGCTTCGCCGGAAAAACTGTGGATGGAAGTGACCAGTTCCGCCGGTAAACTGAGCAATCAGGTTTTACAGACCAACCCCCTGACGAACGGCGTGCGCGCAAGCTTCGAACTGGATCCCAAAAATTCCACCGTTGCTGAACTGCGGCTGCGTCTGACAAGCGGAGCGGACCCCGCCAGCGAAACATGGCTGTATCGATGGACGGCCAACTAAGCCAACAGGCAAAACAAGCGCATCCGGTACCGGGAATGCCGCCCGAATTACCTCGCTTCATACCGGTGCAGGATCTGCGTCAACCACCGGATGCGACGCGGGCCGTGATCAGACGTCACCATCGACGAAAGTCCCAATCCTGAGATCCACAACATGTGATCGATAGGCCTGAATATTGCCAATGATATTTGAACCGTTGGCAATCAGTTGCGCACCTCTATTGACGTAAACATTGGTTTCCCAATCATGCCGGGCACACCGTACGCTGATTTTCGACCTCGCTGTCGAATCACCCAGAACAAGGGGAAAATGAGATGCTCAAATACTTCCAAGACGGCAACGCAAATTATAACTATCAGAAGATATTTCATATTCAACCTTACCATGCGCATTAGAGGACGCTAATTGTTTCGGCACATCATTGCACCGCATCATTGTGACACTTCAAGCAGCCGGCAAATTGGGGGTGAGAGGTCGGCGGCCCCGCGGGGTCCCGATCCGGGTGGTGGCACAGCAGGCACTGCGCATCTTCTGTAACCCCTTCGTGAATGCCGGGATAGCGGCGCACGGAGGGACCGTGCATGCCCAGGTAGTGCCGGTAAGCGCAGCCGCCTAAAATGACCATTGCCATGCTGAATAGAAAAAATCGTTTTATTGTCATCTTTGATTTTCCCCTTGAACCTGGCCGTCTTTTATTGTGATGACTACGTCCACACTGTCGATGAGGTCCCGGTCGTGGGTCGCCATAATGATGGTGCTCCCGTGCTCCCTGCCCATGTTGCGCATGAGTTGAGCGATCTGTGCCCCGCTGGTGGTGTCCAGGTTGGCGGTCGGTTCATCGGCTAAAAGGAGTTTTGGGTGATGCGCAATGGCGCGCGCAACACTCACTCTCTGAGTTTCGCCACCGGACAATTCATGCGGCAGCGCTTTCGCGGCGGTTTCCAGATCGATTTCGGCCAGCAGGGTTTCTATCCTTTTGGTGCGCGCTGCCCCCACAATGCCGTTCAAGGTCAACGGTAAACCGATATTCTCGGCCACGGTCAGATATGAGAGCAGATTGCCCCGCTGAAAAACAAAGCCCAGATGGTGTCTCTGGAAGTGGCTCAGTGCGCCGGCCGTGAGTCGGTTGATAGGGGTGCCGAAACAGAGGATTTCCCCGCGTTCCGGGATTTCAAGGCCACCGATGCAATTAAGAAGCGTTGACTTTCCGGACCCGGATTTTCCCATGACTGCGGCAAAGCAACCGGTGGGTACCTTGAGCGATACATCAACGACGGCGTTGACCTGCCCGCGCCCTGACCGGAAAGTCTTGCTGATATGGGAAACCACAATCATGGTCCTATACCAATCTCAAGATGTCGGCAGCCCGTCGTCGGGCAACCAGCGCCGCAGGCCACACGGCGGCAATCATGCTGAACAGCAGCGAAACCGCCGGCGGCGCCCAAAGAGAGAAGGCTGTCAGCCGCGGATAGAGCACACCGGATACGGAAAAATAGCGATTATGGGTAGTAAATGCAGTGATATCGATGCCACCCACCCAGGTAACTGCCAGGACGGCCAAGACGCCAGCTAAGAGCCCCACCGCGCAGGCAGCGAGGTTCATCAGGACAACCTTGATCACGATCAACAGGGACATCTCGGCGCTCGTTACCCCCATGGCCTTCATGATGCCGTATTCGCGCATGTTGCGAATGATGAAAATCACGAACGAGCAAGCGATACCAATGGCGACAACTCCGAAAACGAGGACTATAACGACGACCATGGACACCGCCTCCAGGTCGATGAGCTGCCGCAGGTCCGGCATCTGCTGCTCCCAGGATTCAAAGTGGACTGTTTCGGGGAAACGCTGCCGGTAAATGTTTAGAATAGTATCGGTCCTGGCGCCATCCCGAAGGAATACAGCGGCGGACCAGGAAACACCCTCTGCGGGGATCCTGTCCAGCGCGCTGAAGGCAATGCCGCGATCCAGGGCCGGCAAACCGGTTTGATAGATGCCCGATACGATAAAATCGAGTCCCGAGTCTGTGGGCTGGTGAGAGAATCGCAATGTGTCGCCGATCCGGGCACTGAAGGTATCCGCAATATCGCGGCTGATTAGGATTTCTTGTCGGCCTGGCGACGGGTATCGTCCTTCGCTGATTTTCTTTTCCAAGGCCGTTACAGTGGATTCCCGGTCGGGGGTGATACCACACAGGGTCATTGGCTGGGCGATGGCGCCGCCGGATAAGACGCCCGGAAAGTAACGGCGTTTCAATACGGCCTGGACCCCCTTAATGCTAAGTTCTTCCGGAGATATCCCATCTGGCAGGTTATAAGCGATGATGTGCCCAGAAAACAAACCGACCGTGTTGCGCAACATGGCATCTTCGACGCCCACGGCCAGCGCGGAAAGAAATATCAGGGCGGCTACGGCCGTGACCACCATAACGGACAGGGCCGCGGTGGCACGACCGGACCGGATGAGAAAGAGAAAAGCGATCTTAGCCCAGAAACCGGTTTGGCCTGGTTTCATTTTTCTGCCCCACTGGCAATATGATCCACTCCGATTCTTTTTTCCAGGAAACGAATTGCGGGGCTGACCAGCGTCTGGTGTTCCGTGGCAAAGAGGGCGCCGAGTCCGTCACTGAGTAATCGATGAGATGTCTGCAGCGCCTGCCTGGCGGCCACTGGAAAGCTTGTTGCCAGCAAGGTCCCCTCTTCGCCGCTTTGGTCTGGTCGCATCGCTCTTGCGAGCTGTTCTTTTTCGCCCATATTTGAGTGATTATGGTACACCAAGGAGACCATATAGTTGTGCTTGCGGGTCTTTATATCCATCACCATATCCACCATATCGTCCATGATCTGGCAGCCCATGCCGATCCGATAGAGTCCCTCCAGGACGGGCGTCAACTTTTTTTCGGCCACTACTTCGATGGTCAGGGGGATGTCCCATGGGCATTGAAACAACAGGCCGGTTTTAAAATGATGAATCGTTTTCAAAATCTCTTCGGGCGCCAGGATGCTTTTTATGCCCGCTTCCTCGCTCGCCTCTTCAATGCCGCTGCGGGTCATGGTTTTCATGGAGGCGGCCGATGCGGCTGAAACCTGATCATTGGTGATTTCCTGTCGCAGGGCGGCATGCCAGAGGATCTGAAAGAGCACCCGATCCGATACCATAATGTCCACCACCGAGCGAAAACGATGTCCGGTAGCAGGGATATCGGTATCCAGTGTCGGCTTGTATTCGTCGTCCAGCAAATTGTCGCAGCCGGTCACCATCCCCCGGAGGCACTGCAGTGTCGCCGCGTAGAGAATGCGTCGGGGGCTGGGGATGCCCGCCCGCATATATGAGTAGAGAAACAGCAAGGAAAAGAAATTTTTCCGAAACGAAAAAGTGGCTTCCGTGGGTGGTTTGAGGGCGACGTGGCAGGGTTTGAGGATCTGGTCGGCCAATTCCCAGTAGTGCGTGAGTCCTGCCCGTAAATCCGTCATCAATGCATTGAAGGGCTGGGCCTGTTCCATCTGTGCGACGTAACAGGCGGACATGTCATCGTTGATCTGCATGGTCATGCCTTCGGCTTGCGCGTGTTGAATACGGTAATATATCCGAAATAGGTCGCCACAATTTCAGGGGGCATAAATCCCGCCGCAGCTATAACTTCGGGCAGAACCCCCCGGATGTTCTCGCCGATTTGAGGCTGCATAAAAAACCACCGGGATACATGGGACACAAGGCCTCCCATCCAAGTGGTGGGCGTGTGCATGTCTGCGATAACCAGTCGTCCCCCCGGTTTCAATACACGGTAAGCTTCAACCAGCGCTTTTTGCTTTAGGTCCATCTGAACATGGTGAAAAAAGAGACTCGAAACCACGGCGTCGAAGCTGGTATCTTCAAAGTCGAGTGCTTCTGCTGCCATCACCTCGAACCTGCAGGTGTCCGTTGCGCGTTTTTTGCGAGCAACGATGATCATTTTGGCGGCTGCGTCGATCCCAACACACTCACCGTTCTCCGCCGCATCCAGTTGGTCGGCAATCATCCGGGTCAGCACACCCGTGCCGCACCCCAGATCCAAAATGCGATCCGAAACGGCAGGGTCCAGCAAAGACAGCAAGTGCCTGTCGTATTCGGCTTGCTTGCCGAGCAATAGGATTGGCTCTATGGTATCATATACGAAAGCTGCATGGTCCAGTGTTCGACCACGGGTAGGTGCCGATTTGAGTTCCATTGTTCCTCCAAGGGCAAACGCCTATCTACGTAGATGCGGTGCATGGTTTCTCAGATATGATCTGATGCTTTGTTCATGTCAGGGGTGTGTTCCCTGCTGGGAGTGTGGCGGCCTTGACCACCATAGTTGCTACTCTGGCAACTGTCACGATTACCAAAACACCAACCAATCAAACGGTCAATACAAAAATGAAGCATCGGCATAAATCATGTAGCCACGTTGGGGTGCTGTGGATACCATTACCATCACCGCTGTAGAAACCCGCTTAAGAATTAGCAATACGCTGCCCCCATTTTAAGAATGATTTGACAAACTGGCAGGGATTGGATCAGATTGCGTGCCTCACCTTGATGGACCAGAAACACCAACCCGCCCATGTATACAGCTATTGGGTGCAAGTGACGGTGCTGCGGCAATGGGTTGGACGATCGCCGCATTAATAGCATCATCTATCAACTGGGGCAGCGATGCCAGACCGTTGGTTTACATGCCGCAGAAAGGTCGGATGGTCGGAAATGATCGTTTTCACGCATGCGGACATCCTATCTGGACGGCTTGAATGACAACTCGCTTAGGACGGAAATAATATGGAAGCATTCACGGTCGTTCTTTGGATACTTGCCATTGTGCTTGTGGTCTTGGGTGTGGTCGGTCTTGTGCTCCCGGTGATTCCCGGCCCGGTGGTGATCCTGGCTGGATTGATCATGGCCGCCTGGGCCGAGGGCTTCGCCTATGTCGGTGGCGCTACCATCGCTGTCCTGGCACTGCTGGCCCTGGTGGCCGCCGGAGTTGATGTTCTGGCGGGCGCGCTGGGCGCGCGGCGTTTCGGCGCCAGCAGAAGGGCCATGATCGGAGCGGCAGCCGGGGCCGTTGTGGGCCTGTTTTTTGGCATCCCCGGGATTATCCTCGGTCCCTTTATCGGCGCAGTCGCGGGCGAACTTTCCCTACGAAAAAGCCTGCGCGCCTCCGGCCTGTCGGGTATCGGGGCGTGGGTGGGCTTGGTGGCCGGGGCAGTGGCCAAGGCGGCAGGCGGATTCGCCATGATCGGGATCTTTTTGATGGTGCGGCTCCTGTGACGGCGACGTTTCCTGGAGGTCTGATTGTTGTCGGGCCTTCGCAAACAA
>JAGTVD010000510.1 GCA_018224505.1 Desulfatitalea sp.
AGTGTAGGGAGGTACAGGCATGACAAAATACGATCGGGAAAAATCAGAGACAGTCTCGGCAGCTTTGGCGCTTATCGACCCGGAAAGTATTCTGACAGTGGACTGTGCAACCCCCGCCATAACAATTCTCTTTTCCTGGGGCTAACTAAAAATCTCAGTGATTCAATAAGAAATCAAAAAGCCTGTCGTTTCCGACGGACCGGAAAACGTCGTCACGCCAATCTTCCCCCATCCGTCATCATTCTAAGCCCTTGTTTTTTGAAGCGGCAGGCCCGTCCATAATCTTTGTTTACAATCCGATTGAAGCGATTCCATAAAATCTTGAACGCCGTCCTTGACAAAATGTCACAGTTGTTACATTATTTAGGTAACATCTGATATAGAGGTAATTATGACGACCGTTGAACCCAAAAAATGGCTGTTGCTGATCCACCAAATCCCTCCCAAGCCGAACGCACTTCGTGTGAAAATCTGGCGGCGGCTGCAAAAAGTTGGGGCCGTGGCAATCAAACAATCGGTCTATGTAATGCCCCTATCGGAGCAGTCGCGGGAAGATTTGAGCTGGACCCTCAAGGAGATCGTCGAAGGCGGTGGCGACGGTTCCATTTGCGAAGCGCGGTTTGTCGAGGGGCTCTCGGACGAACAAATCCGCGCCCAGTTCCACAACGCTCGAAGATCAGACTATGGAAAGCTGATCCAGGAGGCCAACGCGCTTCTCGCCGAATGGTCTTCCGGAGTGAAAGACCCCAGAGACCCCGCGACCAAAGGACCAACTCAGCTATCAAAATTGCAGCGACGGTTTGACGAAACGACCGCCATCGATTTTTTCCAAACCCCGGAACGCGCCACAGCGGAACTGCAACTTAAAGAATTAGGAAATTTGCTGGCAGGACAACCAGCAGCCGGCAGCGAGATCCGCGGTGATCCTGCCGATCTAATGGGAAAAACATGGGTGACCCGCGGAAACCTTTTTGTCGACCGGATCGCCTGTGGCTGGTTGATCCGCCGATTTTTAGACCAATCGGCGGTCTTCAAATTTGTTCCAGATCCCAATTACGCACCCAAACCCAACGAGATCCGTTTCGACATGTTCGACGGGGAATACACTCACGTAGGAGATTGCTGCACCTTCGAGGTCATGATCCAACGGCTGCAGATCCAAGACCATGCCCTGGGGCCATTGTCGGAAGTGGTGCACGACATCGATTTGAAAGACGAAAAATTCGGTCGCAGCGAAGCCGATGGATTCAACGCCCTTCTGACCGGCCTGGTGGCCTCGCATCAGGATGATGACCGGCGGATGGACGAAGGGCTTCGCCTGTTCGACAATCTGTACGCATATTATCAGCGGCAAAAGAGGGAGTAACCCTTCCATCGGGAAGCAGGGAAAACATTGAAACATAAGGAGTCAGCCCATGCCATCCATCGAAAAACATGTCGATATCAGCACACAAAGAACAGGTAAAACCCATCGACAAGTCCATGAATGGATCGACGATCCACAGCATAAGGAGGAACGTCACGACATAACCCGCGTGCTCGATTTCAGCCAGATGTTCCGGGAGAAATATGGCGAGGAGGCGGCTCGGGAGTATGTGCAGCACCTGGCCGATGACCTGAACGGCAAGTTCAACCACCTGGTGAAGGATGTTCAGGTGTTGGTGGACAAAACGCTGGCCTATTTCGGTGCCATGAAAAAATAGGAGAATCCCCATGAAATGGATAACCCGATCCCATGTTCACGTGGACCGAGCGGCCTGCCCATGGTTGATCACCCGGTTCGTCGACTCGGACGCTGAGTTTCTTTTTGTCCCCAAGAGCAAAGTGATTGAAATGGCTGAAAAAACTGGTGCGATACCCTTTGACACCGATGGTGTCGAATTACACCACCGGAACGACCGCTGCACTTTCGACGCCATCATCGAAGATTACCAACTGACGGATGCGGCCTTATTACGCATGGCCAAAGTGATCAACGCGGCGGACACCGGCCGCCTGGACGCCGATCCCTTGGCGGCCGGTTTCGAGGCCATCGCCGTCGGCTACGGTCTGCGTTTCCCGGACGACCTGAAAAATATCGAACGCCAGTTCGAGGTCTACGACGCCCTATATGCTTGGTGCCGGTTGGATGTGGCCCGGAGTGCTACGTAAAGGAAATCGTAATGGCGACCCCTGAAACCCTGAAAACCCGTGCCTTACGGCTGTCCGGCTTCCTTGGCTTGCAGCGCAGCACGGTCGGGGTGCTGACCATGGTGGTGCTGGTGGGCATGGGCGAACGCATGGCCGAACGCTTTCTGCCCATCTACATCCTGGCCCTGGGTGGCGGGGTGTTGGCCATTGGCCTCTTGCAAGCCATGGACAACCTGCTCTCAGCCCTTTATTCCTTTCCCGGCGGCTACTTTTCCGACCGTATCGGCACCAAACGCTCGCTGCTGATATTCAATATAGTGGCGATGGCCGGCTATGCCTTGGTGATTTTAGTTCCGAGCTGGCAGGCGGTGCTCATCGGGGCGGTGCTCTTCATCTCCTGGTCGGCCATTTCCCTGCCGGCCACCATGAGCCTGATGTACAAGGTGCTGCCCGGCGGCAAGCGCACCATGGGGGTGACGATGCACTCCTTGGTCAAACGCGTTCCCATGGCGCTTGGTCCTCTGCTCGGTGGACTCTTCATCGGGATATGGGGCGAGCAGGACGGGGTGCGCCTGGCATTCGCCGCGGCCCTTGTCATGGCTGTGGCGGCTCTGTTTCTCCAGCAATGGATGATCGAAGATGACGGTCCGGCCAAGGCCGCCGATTCCGGGATTTGTACCCTCACCCCGGAAAAAAATCCTCTAAAGCTGTTGCGACGGATGAACCCGGCCATGAAGGGCCTGCTGGTGACCGATATTCTGGTCCGCTTCTGCGAGCAGATCCCCTATGCCTTCGTGGTCGTCTGGTGCATGAAAACCATTTCACAGCCGGTATCGGCCGTCCAGTTCGGTTTGCTCACCACCATCGAGATGGCCACGGCGGTAATCGTTTACATCCCCGTGGCCTATCTGGCCGACCGGGGCACCAAGAAGCCCTTTGTGCTGATGACGTTTGTATTTTTCACCCTGTTTCCCCTGATGTTGCTGTTCAGCCAAAGCTTCGAATGGCTGGTCCTGGCCTTTGTCCTCAGAGGGCTCAAGGAGTTCGGCGAGCCCACCCGCAAGGCCCTGATCATGGACCTGTCCCCGGATAACTGCAAGGCGGGCATGTTCGGTCTGTACTATCTGATCCGGGATGTTTTTGTATCCATAGCGGCTCTTGGCGGTGCGTTCTTATGGCAAATCAGCCCGGAGACGAACCTTATTGCCGCGTTCATCTTCGGAATTTTCGGCACGATCGGATATGCGATCCTTGGTCGTGATGTTCCGCGGAAAGATGAAGGAGAAAGCATAGGATGAAACCGGAAACGACCAAGGTCACATTCAAGGAAGCCCTCAAATTCTGGACCAAGTTGGGCTTCATCAGCTTCGGCGGCCCGGCCGGCCAGATCGCCATCATGCATCAGGAGTTGGTGGAGCGGCGCAAGTGGATCGGGGAAAACCAATTCTTACGCGCACTCAACTTCTGCATGCTGCTGCCCGGACCCGAGGCCCAGCAACTGGCCACCTACATCGGCTGGCGGCTGCACGGCACGTGGGGCGGAATCGCCGCCGGCTCCTTGTTCGTGATCCCCTCTATCTTCGTGATGCTGCTGCTAAGCTACCTGACCGTAGCCCACATCGACATCCCAGCGGTGGCGGCCGCTTTCTACGGCATCCAGCCGGTGGTGGTGGCCGTGGTGGTGGAGGCGGTGCTGCGTATCGGCAAAAAGACGCTGAAGCACAGAATCCTATATGGATTCGCTGCCCTGGCCTTCGTGGCGATTTTCGTTTTAAAGGTCCCATTCCCTTATATTGTTGCCGCGGCCGCTCTCGGCGGTCTGCTCTTGCAGCGGCCAATGCCGGAAATTTTTTGCAAGGGCCGGTTTGATCCGCAAACCCGCGAGTGCCGGATTGGGGTTGAATCCACCGCGGCAAACAGCAACGCCCGGCCGTCCATCGGTCACGTGGCAAGGGTCTTCGTCGTCTGCCTATCCTTGTGGTTGATCCCGATGGGGGGCATATGGATGTGGAGCGGCGGCGACTCCCTGACACAGATCGGTCTTTTCTTCACCAAGGCGGCCTTTATCACCTTCGGCGGCGCTTACGCCGTGCTCAGCTATATCACTGATATGGCGGTATCCAGTGGATGGCTCTCTACCCAGCAGATGTTGATCGGTCTGGGGTTGGCAGAGTCCACCCCCGGCCCTCTGATCATGGTGACCCAATTCGCCGGTTTCCTGGCGGCCTGGAATTTACCCGGCGGCCTTGACCCATTGACGGCCGGTATCCTCGGAGCCCTGCTGACCACCTATGTCACCTTCCTGCCCTGCTTTTTCTTCATCTTCGCCGGTGCACCTTTTATCGAGGCCATGGCCGGAAATCAGCGACTGCAGGCGGCGCTGACCGGTGTCACCGCGTCGGTGGTCGGCGTGGTACTCAACCTGGCGGTCTGGTTCGGACATAACGTGATTTGGCCTAACGGCGGCATAGACATATTCGCGGTAGTATCTGCGGTGGTATCACTGGTGCTGCTGCAGAAATTTCACTTCCCCATCCATTACCTGGTCCCCATCGGGGCGATGGCGGGAGTGACCTGGAAAATGTTTATCTAAAAATCAAATAGGAGAAAAATCATGACACATTCCATCGACATCAGCGAATTGAATAAAATCCTTTCAACCAGTGAAGCGGTCACCATTTTGGATGTGCGCCGCAAAACGGATTACCAAGCCGATCCACGAACAATTGGAAACGCAGCATGGCGTGATCCCGAAAAAATAAACGATTGGGTCAAGCAACTGAGGGTTGGCGAACGTGCGGTGGTGTATTGCGTTAAAGGCGGCTCGGTCAGGGGTCCACGTTGCCCTGTGAACAGCGGCTGTGCGTCATCTAAGGCGTTCACACTGGCGTTCAGCCCTTCGTTCAGTAGTGCTTGG
>JAGTVD010000511.1 GCA_018224505.1 Desulfatitalea sp.
ATAAAAAGACAACCGATCGCCAACAAGGTGACTGTCATGTTTTTGAAATGTTTCATTTTTGATTCCTTTCCTGGGTTAAAGGTGGGTTGGGGTGTGACAAGAACCAGCGAAACAACAGGTGAAAAATTGGAAACAATATTGAATCACGGCTCCTCCCGGGTTTGGTTTTTTGACAATCGGGCCGATTGAAACGAAACTTGGAATGCACATTGTCTTTGAGCATTAAGTGCTCCGTCGAATTCAGGTTGAAAATTGAAAAAAGGGTGTGTATCGATCAATAACCAATTGTGTCACCACAATAGACAAATTTGATTTTTGCCGCAATTGGGGATACCCTTAAAAAGGGTGTGAAAAACCCTATTTTTATCCAACTTTGGGGATTGTTCGGGAAGGAGGATAGGCAAGCAGGCTATTGAAAAAGGGGCTGGATGAATTCTGCCGGATTAAACTTTTTCGTCCTGTCGCTGTTTTCCAGATGACGAAGCGGGTGTCTGGCCGGAGAGCAGCATGCGAATCAGGGCGCAGGCTTTTTCGATGACCGGAGACCGGCCGCTGATGCTGTTGCTGTAAATGATGGCCTGGTTGGCGAGGATGAAAAATTCCGCCAACTCTTCGGGGGGGGCGGAAAGACGAAGATGGCCAGCCGCAACCTGCTGACGCAGATGGTCTGCGGTGAGCGATACCACCAATTTGCTCACCGCGCTGTTGGTGTTGGTCAATATGCGGAAAGCGTGATTTTTTTCATTTTGAATAAATTTTTGCAATGCCGGAAATGACAGAATAGTGGCCATGAAATGGCAGTGCACGCCCACGACATGGTCCACGCCATGGCCGGGTGTGGCTTTGACGGCTTGTTCGAAGGCGGGTTTGATCAAGGAGCAGAAAATTTCATCCAACAGCAGGTCTTTGCTGCCAATCCAACGATATACCGTACCGCGGCTGACATCCAGTGCTTTGGCCAGTTCACCGATTCCGATGTGCTGGCCTTGCAGGTAGCGCTTGCGCGCCAACTTGAAGACATCGATGGGGGTTGCCCGTGGTCGTTTTTCCTTGGCAAGCGCGATGGCGAGGGGGGTTTGTTTGACGGCCGGTTTTTTCAAGGACCCTACTTTAATGGTAGATTCAGTTAGTTGCTTGCATTATGCCAAGAAAGGGGTTGGTTGTCAACGACCACGAGCCAAATCAAGGGAATGCCTTGCGCAATATCCATTCCGCTCCATATTTAAACTGGATTTTGCGCCACCACAGGGCGGCCGCGATAAACAAAACGATCAGTGCCGATGTGATGAAAAGCGTTGCAATGACGGGCAGGCTGCGGAAAAGACCCAGGTAAACGGATAGTTCCCGGAGTGTCGCCACGTGTACGATAAGTAGACTCAAGGAGCAGCGTCCAAGGCACACCAGCACGTTAGTGGAGCCTAACGCATTTCGCCAGCGCGGCGAGGTGCAGGCGGCGGTGAAAAACAGCGCCACGGTAATGAGGAAGAGGGTGATCGGGGTCAATGAGGGATAGAAGGTGGGGATCGGTTTGAAAAAGCGCACCCAAGGGTGGTTGCCAGCGAAGGCCACTCCGGAAAGGTAAACGGATGATAGGACGACGGCCAGGATAAACAGGGTGGCTGCCAAGCTCCACAAAGGCACCAATGTGTCCCGCAGCAGCCATCGGCCGGACAAAAGTCCCGCGATGAAATAGGCGATCCATGGGAAAACAGGAAAGAAGCCTTCCGCCAGGGCCAGCCGCAGCCAGCCACCGGGCAGCTGCGTGGCGGACATTTGGCGGTTGTAAAGATAAAAGGGCGTTTCCAGGTGGTGCTGGATCAGAGCCGTGGCCAGCACCGTCCCTGCCAACAATACCAACAGGGCACGATTCGGAATCCGCCTCAAAAGCGGGGTTGTCATCAGGCCAAAGCCGATCATATGCAGGACGTACCAGGATTGCATGGTGAACCAGGAGGGTGTGAGCAGGTTCAGCAGATATCCGAAGCCCAGTACCAGGCATCCCCGCCCCACAAGCAGTCGGTCGCTGCCGGGATGGCGGTGTGTGACCAGGGTGGCGCCCACGCCGGCCAACAGGACAAAAATGGGCGCCGCCAGCCCCCCCAGGCCGCCGATGACCCGAAGGGGCATGGTATGCCAATCGCCACTGATCCAGTAGGCGATATGTTGGCTCAACATCAACAGGACCGCCAGTCCCCGCAGCGCATCGATGCCCGTCCACCGGCTTTGGAATGCGCCATCCGTATGCTTCAATGGTTTTTCCGTCCGTTCCGGTTCAAAAGGGTTACATGCGGAGCACCGGCATGCCGATGGCTCCCAGGTCGATGATGAAATGGACGATAATGGCCGGGGTGAGGCTTTTGCTGCGTTCCACGACCAGGCCCAGGATCAGTCCGTAAATGAGCGCGAAGATACCGAGCAAAGCTCCGGCGATCATGAAATGGATCAGTGAGTAGATGATCGCCTGCACGATGTTGGCGGTCCATTTGGAATAGGCGGCCCGCCGCAGCAGTTGGTAAAGGGCCAGCCGGTACATGATCTCCTCGGCGACTGCATTCATCAGGCTCAACACCAGCACGGGCGGCCAGAAGGCCGCGCCCCGCAACGGCATTTGCTTGAGCACCAGCAGATCGATGCAATAGTAGAGACTCATTGCCAGGGCGATGAAGAATGTATAGGAAAAGCGGTTCCACTGAAACCATGGCCATATGGGAATCCTGGATTGACGCATCCACAGGAGGCAGCCGGCGGGTATCACCATCATTGGCAAATAGAACAGAATTCGAGCGTAGGCATCGGCCAGGGATTGCACCGGCTGGATGGGCCAAGGCCACACCCGGATCTCCCGGGTCAGGAAATGGATCAGGAAGTTGGCCAGAATCAGGATCATCAGCAATCCTGCGAGGGAGAAATGGCGGTGCAGGGTTTCGCGCCCTTCCTGTGCGATGGGATCGGGTGCGGTGATGGCCGCCATACGGTTTTGCCGGTATCGGTGCCAGACCACGCCAATGAGGATCAAGCCGAAAATAAAAAAAAGGCCCATGGCCACCTGGGCATGTGTCAAACCATAAAAGACACGACGTTCGGTTCGGAACATCTCGAACACAATGCGAATGGGCGGGTAGAGCGTGAAATAGCCGGCCAGGACCGCGCCGCGGTAACGTTCCCGCGTCCAGGGATCGGCGTACACATGGGTATAGATGCGGCGTAAAAAAAGAAAGAGTATCAGGTTGGCCCCGATGGCGTAGAGCGGTATCGGGTTTTGAAACCCCAGCTGCAGGCCGTGGAAGTTCAGATGTACGTAGCGTCCCCAGCAGCATCCGACGATCAGGCAG
>JAGTVD010000512.1 GCA_018224505.1 Desulfatitalea sp.
CCTCGCAGGCGGCCTCGAAAATGGCCCGCACCTGCATGCTGGTCAGTTCGGGGATCTGGATGCCCAGGCGTACCCCCCGCAGTCCCAACATGGGGTTTTGTTCCCGCAGCCGTTCGGCCTGGGCCCGGATGCGCTCTTTGTTGCGGATCTGATGCAGCAACTGGTCGATTTCCGCCAGGTTGGGGGCGTGCTGGACCCGCATTTTCAGATCCGCCAGTTCGTTGAGCAACTCCATCAGGTCTGGCAGGAACTCGTGCAGGGGCGGATCGATCAGCCGGATGATGACCGGCAGGCCGTCCATCTCCCGGAACAATCCGGCAAAATCCTCGCGCTGAAATGGCAATAGGGCCTTGAGCGCTTCACGCCGTTCGATGGGCAGGGTGGCCATGATCATCTGTTGAATGAACGGCAATCGATCGCTTTCAAAAAACATGTGCTCCGAGCGGCACAGCCCGATGCCCTGGGCGCCATACTCCCGGGCGCGTTGCGCATCGGCCGGGTAGTCCGCATTGGCCCATACGCCCAGGGTGCGAATGTCGTCGGCCCATCCCAGGAGTTTGAGCAGCCAGGGGTCCCGGAAATCGGGCACCATGGTCTTGAGCTGCCCTGCGAACACCTCGCCGGTGTTGCCATCCAGGGATATCCAGTCCCCCTCCTGGATGATGCGCTCCCCCACGCTCATGCGCCGCTTGTTCAGGTCGATGGTCAGGGCCGAAACACCCACCACCGCCGGTTTGCCGAACTGCCGGGCAACAAGGGCCGCGTGGCTGGTGCGGCCGCCGCGGCTGGTGAGAATACCCTTGGCCGCCAACATGCCGTGCACATCGTCCGGTTTGGTCTCCGGCCGCACCATGATCACCGCCTTGCCTTGTTCCTTGGCCCAGCTTTCGGCCAGATCGGCATCAAACGCCACAACACCGAAGGCCGCACCGGGAGAGACGTTCAAACCCCGCGCCAGCATTTGGCCTCCGGCCCGTGCGTCTGCCAGGGCTTGGGTATCGAACTGGTGGTGCAGGAAAAAGTCGACCTGATCGGGCGCCACCCGGGCCACGGCCTCCTCTTTGTTGATCAATCCTTCTTCCTGCATATCCACCGCAATGCGCACGGCCGCATGGGCGGTGCGCTTGCCGTCCCGGGTCTGCAACATCCAGAGTTTGCCTTTTTCGATGGTAAACTCGATGTCCTGCATGTCGCGGTAGTGCTGTTCCAGCTTGGTGGCAATGTGTTGCAGCTCCTGGAAGGCCTCGGGCATCTCGGTGGCCAGTTGATCGATCTCCTTGGTCATGCGAATGCCGGCCACCACATCCTCGCCCTGAGCGTTGATCAGGTAGTCTCCTTCGATTTTGCGATCCCCGGTGGCCCCATTGCGCGTCATGGCCACGCCGGTGGCGCTGCTGTCGCCCATGTTGCCGAAAACCATGGTGACGATGTTCACCGCCGTGCCCAAGCTGTGGGCAATGCCGGCCGCATTGCGGTAGTCCACGGCACGCTTGCCGTTCCAGCTCTTGAAAACCGCTTCGGTGGCCATTTTGAGCTGCTCCACCGGGTCCTGGGGAAAGTCCACTTGGGTGCGGCTGCGGAAAATGGTTTTGAACTGATGGGTAAGGGCTTCCCAGTGGGCCGCCGTCAACTCCGCATCGGTGGCCACCTCGGCCGACCGTTTGGCTTGATCGATGGCCGACTCGAAAGCGTCGTCGGGTATGCCCATGACCACGGCGCCGAACATCTGGATCAGACGCCGATAGGCATCATAGACAAAACGGGGATCCTGGGTGTGGGCAATCAACCCCTTGGCGGTTTCGTCGTTCAGGCCGATGTTCAGCACGGTGTCCATCATGCCCGGCATGGAAAATTTGGCACCCGAGCGGCATGATACCAGCAAAGGGTGGTCCGCATCGCCGAAGGTTTTACCCGTTACGCGTTCAATTTCCATCAATGCATGCAGTTCCTGATCCCACATGCCATCGGGGAAGACACCGCCACCGGCCAGATAGGCATTGCAGGCTTCGGTGGTGACGGTAAAACCGGGGGGGACCGGTACGCCGATGCGATGCATGTCCGCAAGGTTGGCGCCCTTGCCGCCGAACAGGCCCCGCACCCCATCCCACTCGCCATTGACGTCGGCCATGGCTTGTTCCAGTTCGCTGAACAGGTAAACCCACTTCTTGTCTTTCATTTGCTTCTCCCGCTTCGTGTTGTTTCAATCTGTGCATAAGGCATTGCCGGAAAACCGCCGAATCCTTAACGTGGGTCGATCGCTTTGCCGGCCATGCAAACGGTGATGATAATTGGCACAAGGTGTTGTGTTGCACGCAGGGGCATGCAAACCAGCCATTTCGCACGCTGAGGCGTCAAAATATAGCGTAGCTGCAAGAAAAAGAAAAGAGCGCAGTGGTGTTGATGAAGGGCTTTCGCGAGGATGGATGCAGTGGCCCGAACGGGCGCTTGTTCAGCCAATTCGGGCCACCCTTGTTCATTGCGTCTGTTGACTATCGGCGGGCGACCCACACCCGGGTCCGGGTCCAGTATCCGGGTTGGACTTCCTGCTGAATCCAATGACCCGCCACCCATCTGCCTTTGCGGTCATAGTGCCCCGGGTTCCAAACTTTCTGGTATTGGGGGGGCACCCACTCTTTCTGCACCCGCCAATGGCCGGCCGGTCGTGAAGGGGGGGGCGCGGAATAGAAGGCTACGGGCCGGTGGGGCGGTGCCACCACGACGGGCGGGTGCTGGTGTGCTTTGATCAGGGCGCTGCCGATGATGGCGGCGCCGATGCCGATGGCAACGCCTTCCCAGCGATGTTGTTGGGGGGACCCGGCCCAGGATGTCTGGGGCACTGTCCAAATAGCACCGAATACCGCTACACACAGGATGATCGCAATGGTTTTGGCTTTCATGGTCAATCTCCTTTCGTTGCCTTTTTGAAACCCTATGACGACCCTCGGGGTGGTTTTGTTGACAAGCGATGGCGGTTTGGGTAATGCAATACACAACGCCAGTGCCCCATGGATGCCGGCTTGGCCTCTGGTCTCCCCTTCCGCTCTCCAGCCAGGAACCCTCCATCCAGCACGACCCGTAACCCTTTACAGCAAGGAGGGCGCATTATGACCGACGTCCATGATAACGATGATGATGATCGCAGCCTCGCGGACCGCGAAATTATCGCAGCGGTTCTGCCGTTTGCCGAACAGCGAATCTGCGGCCGGGGTGAAATGCTCCTGGTTACGGGGGGGGCTTCGGAATGCTTCTACTATGTCGAGGCCGGTACGATCGAGGTTTCCTACACCGCTGAACAAACGCCCATTGTGGTCGCTCTGATCGGTCCGGGCGCCTTTTTCGGCGAGATCGGCTTTTTTGACCGACTCACCCGCACCCGCAATATAAAATCGTTGGGAGAGGGGCGTTTGCGGGTGTTCGACCGGGCCACCCTGGACCGGATCGCATCCGCGGATGCCGGGTTGTATGCCCGATTTCTCGAGTACGTCCTGCGGGCGGTGTGCGGGCGTTTCCGGCAGATTTTGTCCGATCGCGGCCCGTTGACGGCCTACGCCGCCGATTTATCCACCGGCCGGGAGCATTTCAAGGGAATGCGCCAGTTGCCGGCCGATTTGCTGGGTTCTTCCGGTTGGCAGCAGATCAACCAGGAGTTGGAAACCTTCAAGGCCCGGATGTTCGATGTGGTTTACCGGCTGCAAGGGGCAACCGGCCAGAATGTTTCCGAGCCCTATCAAGTCGAGGGAGAGGCGATTCTCGATGGTTTTTTTGAAAAGATGCGCGATTTGGCCGCGCTGGGTGATGCCAAGGGGTATGCCGACCTGATCTGGGGGTATGTGTTCAAGGAGGTCTTCCCGTATCTGGCGCGCAGTCGTTTTTTCGAACGGGCTTATTACAAACCCAAAGGGTACGCCGGTGATTTTTTCATGATCGAGCTGATTTACCGCAACCAACCCGAAGGGGACGGCAAGGTGGGGCGCCTGATCGACGGGTGGCTGCTCAAGCGCGTGCCGGCCCGGGCGGTGCGCAGCCGTCGGCGATTGCTGCACAGCACCCTGGATCGACTGTGCCGCGAGCGTCTGCAGGGCACCGAACCGATACGTATCATGAATCTGGCTTGCGGACCGTGCCGGGAGTTGATCGACCTGATCGCCGAGGGCGGATACAGCGAGCGGATCGATGCCTTGTGTATCGATATCGATGCCGAAGCGCTGCAATTTGCCCACGAGCAGGTCAACACCTTTGCCCACCGGGCAACGGTGCGTTTCATGCACGAAAATGTGATCAAGTGGGCCCTGGGTCGGTCCGGCCAGGATTTCGGTCCCCAGGATATCATCTACACTTCCGGCCTTTGCGATTACCTTGACCGTCGGCTGGTAGCGGCCCTGATCGCACGCTGCCACCGCCAGCTAAAGCCGGGGGGAGTATTGATCATCGGCAACTTCGCGCCGGCCAACCCGGATCGTCCGTTGATGGATCACCTGATGTATTGGCGTTTGATTTATCGTGATGCCGATTGCCTGCGTGCGTTGTTTGCCGACTCGCCATTCGGGGCGGACGTCGATATCATGGCCGAGGAGCAAGGGGTCAATCTGTTTGCCGTGGCCCGGCGGCCTGCGCCGTGAGGACCTGGCGCACAGTCCGGGACAATGCGTGGATCGTAATCGGTTTGCGCAGAACGGCGCGAATCCCCAACTCCTTGAACCGTTCCGTGGAAACCATGTCCGTATAGCCGGAATAGAGGATGATGGGGGTGTCCGGGCGCATGGCGAGGATCTGGCGCGCCAGCGCCTCGCCGTTGATTTTGGGCATGATCATGTCGGTGATCACCAGATCGAAACGCGCCGGATCTTCGGAAAAGGCCGCCAGGGCTTTTTCCGGTAAAATAAACGCGGACACACGATATCCAAGGGATGTCAAGAGCTTGGCCCCAAGCGCCGCCAAGCCCTGCTCATCATCGACCAGCATGATCGATTCATGGCCGTGGTTCAATGGCTGGAGCAGCTGTTGATCAACGGCGCTCTGGCCATCGATACGGGGCAGATAGACCCGGACGGTGGTGCCTTCGTTCACCCGGCTTTGTACATCGATGATACCCCCATGATTCTCGACGATGCCACGCACGACGGCCAACCCCAACCCAGTGCCCACCCCCTTGTCCTTGGTGGTGAAATAGGGGTCGAAGATGCGCTCCATGAGGAACTCGTCGATCCCGTGTCCGGTATCGGTGACACTCAGGCAGACATAGCGGCCCGGCGCCAGGTGAAAGGGTGTCCCCGGGGACTCGGCGGCTGGTCGTGCCGCGACATCCAGATCCATCAGTGTCACCTGCAACTGGCCGCCCTGGGCTTGCATGGCGTGGGCGGCGTTGGTGCACAGGTTGATGACAATCTGGTGCATTTGGGTGGCGTCGGCCACCACCAAGCTCTTTTCGGCCGTGATGTTCAGGTGGAGCACGATGGTGGTGGGCAATGTGGCGCGCAGCAGACGCAGCGCCTCCTTGACCACCAAACCGATCCGCAGGGGTTGGCGTTGGCTTTCACTCTGGCGGCTGAATGCCAGTATCTGTCCCACCAGCTCCTTGGCCCGCTGACTGGCCTTGAGCACCTGGTCCATGGCAGATTCAACTTCGCGAGGGTCGTCGAGCTGCATGAGCGCCAGCTCGGTGTGCCCCATGATGGCCGCCAGGATGTTATTGAAGTCATGGGCGATGCCGCCGGCCAGGGTGCCGATGGCCTCCATTTTCTGCGCCTGGCGCAGCTGGCCTTCGAGCACCTGCTTTTCCCAGGCCAGGCGCTGATGGACCTGGATCTCCCGGCGCAGCTCTTCATTGGCATGGGCCAGCATCTGGGTGCGCTCCGTCACCCGCTTCTCCAGGTCCGCCTTCGCCGCCGAAACCTTCTGGTGCTCGGCTGCCAGCAGATGCCGCATATAGAAATCACGACGGGTGTAGAATTCAAAGGCATAGCAGACCACCATGCCAATGAAATTGGCGCTGGCGCAGAAAAAGACATTGCTGATGAGCAGTTCGGCCGGCAGGGCTTCCGCCCAGGTCGCCGCAACAACATAGGACAGCACCAGGAGCCAGCCGCAGACCGTTGCCCAGATGAAGCGGGCCCAGATGAAACCATAGGCCAGCATCAAAACCAGCATCAAACCGGCGTAGTAGGTGGATGCTGTCAAACCGCTGCCCACGACGGTCATGTAGACAATGCCCCATCCACCCGTCAGAATGCCGATGGCGAGACTTGTTTGCATATAGCGGGCGAAATGGCGGGAGTAGGTGAACAGGAACACCAGCAGAAAAACGGGGCACACCACTGCAAATCGCACCAACCACAGGTGGTGGGTGAG
>JAGTVD010000513.1 GCA_018224505.1 Desulfatitalea sp.
CCGGCCGACGACGCCACGGCCCATCCGCTGCAGCCCGAGCAGGTCATGGTACAGAGCAAGGGCATGCAGCGCTGGATCTCCATGGCCGTGGCGCGCATCAACGGCATCTGCGCCAATGTGGCCTTTCCCTTTCCCAACGCCCTGATGGAACAGCTCTACGGGCTACGGGTAGGTCCGTTGCCGCCCGCCAATGCCTTCGATCCCCGGCAGTTGACCTTCCATATCCTTCACCTGCTGCCCGAACTGCTGGATCAACCGGTTTTCAGCCCCCTGCGGCGGTACCTGGCCGACGATCACCGCCCCTTGAAACGCTATCAGCTGGCACGCAAAATCGCCGACATGCTGGACCAGTATTCGGTATTTCGACCGGATATGCTGATGGCCTGGGAAGCGGCAGGGCAGGCAACAGAGGACGATGCGTCGCCCGAAGCGTGGCAGAGATTGTTGTGGCGGCGACTGGTCGCGGCACTGCCAGGAACCCACCGCAGCACCATGCAGCGTTTGCTGGTCCAGGCATTGGCCGATCCGCGGACACCGATCGACGGTCTCCCGCCGAGGTTGTCCGTTTTCGGGATTTCCTACCTGCCGCCTTTTCATTTGCAGGTTCTGGAAGTGTTGGCCCGTCGCATTCCGGTATTCCTGTTCCTGATGAATCCTTGCCGACACTATTGGTCCGACATTTTATCGGATCATCAGATGATCCGGCGACGGGTCACCGGTCGTTCCGGTGCGTCGAATCCGCCTGCCGCGGATCAAGCCGTTGCGGAATCGGACCTGCACCTCGAACGGGGCAATCGTTTGCTGGCCTCCCTGGGGCATATGGGAAAGCCGTTCTTCGATTTCATCCAACAGTATCAGGCCCAGGCGAGCGAAGTGTTTCAGGCCCCCCCCAACTCCTTGCTGGGATGCATCCAGCAGGATATTCTGGATCTGGTGGATCGAAGCGCCGATGTCGACGCTGGGCAATCCCACCCGCCCGCTTCGTCGCCGACAAACCCGGCTGACGACCGTTCACTGCGCATCCACAGTTGCCACAGCCCCATGCGGGAAGTGGAGGTGCTCTACGATCAACTGCTCGACATGTTGTCCCAAGACCCCTCGCTGGAACCCCGGGATGTGCTGGTGATGACGCCCGATATCGGGCTGTATGCGCCTTACGTGCATGCCGTGTTCGGCGCCGCCCGGGGTGGCGACCAGGCCCGGATTCCCTATACGGTGACCGACCAGAGCATTCTGCTGGAAAGCCCGCTTGTGGAAAGCTATGTCCGCTTGCTCGATCTGGTGGGCAGCCGCTTTGAGGCCTCCCGGGTGATGGCGCTGCTGGCGTGCACGGCGGTGCACCGCCGCTTCGGTTTGTGCGAAGCCGATCTGCCGCTGGTGGAAAAGTGGATTCGGGAAGCCCATATCCGCTGGGGCTGGGACGGCGCCGACCGCCGTCGGCACCACTTGCCGGCCTTCGGCGAGAACACTTGGCGTATCGGTTTGGATCGCTTGGTTCTGGGATACGCTATGGGCGACGCGCCCAACCGCCTGTTTGCGGGCATCCCCCCCTATGACGGCATCGGCCCCGGCGAGGAACGGGTCATGGGCGCCTTCGTGCAGTTGGTCGAAACCCTGCGCGACACCGTTGATCGGATGCCGGCCCGCGACACCATGGCAGGTTGGCATCCGCGCCTGATGGGGATCCTCGAACGTTTTTTCGATACCGATGCGGCCACCGCGCGTGACCTGGATGGCCTGAACGCGGCCATCGCCCCGCTGGCCCAACTGACGGGGTTGGCCGAGGCGACATTCGATTTCGAAGTGGTGCGTCAATATGTCAGGGATGCGCTGGGTCGCACCACTTTCGCCGCCGGATTCATGGCCGGCGGGGTCACCTTTTGCGCCATGCTGCCCATGCGCAGCATCCCCGCCCGCGTCATCTGCCTGCTGGGCATGAACCACGACGCTTTCCCGCGTCAGGACCGGGAGCCGGGTTTCAATCTCATCGGCCTTGCACCGCGACCGGGCGATCGCTCCAGGCGCGGTGATGACCGCTACCTGTTCCTTGAAACACTCATATCGGCGCGCCAGGCGCTCTATTTAAGCCATATCGGCCAGAACATCCAGGACAACGCGTCCATCCCCCCGTCGGTGGTGGTGGATGAACTGGTGGAATATGTGACCGAAGGGTTCGGCATCCCGACGAACCGATTGGTCACCCGGCATCCCCTGCACGGTTTTTCTCCGGCCTACTTCGACGGCTCCCACCCGGAACTGTTCAGCTACTGCGAGGAGAACCGCGCAGCGGCCGAACAGCCGGCCACGGACAGTGAAGAAATGTTGTTCGGCAACCCGCCGCTACCCGCGCCGGCGGAACAGTGGCGCCAATGCGGCCTGGATCAACTCAGCGCCTTTTGCATCCATCCGGTCCGTTTTCTCATGGAGCAGCGACTGGGGGTCTTTTTTCGCATGACCGCCGATACCCTGGAGGATCGGGAGTCTTTCGATCTGAACGCATTGGACCGTTATCATTATCACCAGCAGCTGCTCAAGAATATTCAGGCGGGCGTCTCCGATCATACCACCTATGCCGTAGCGCGTGCCACCGGCCAACTGCCGCATGGCAATGTGGGTCGCGTGCGCTACCGCCAACTGGGCGGCGAGGTCCGGCAATTCCTGCACGTCATGCAAGACTATCTGCCGACGGACCGTCCCCACAGCAACCATTTGGACATCGATCTGCCACCGTTCAGCGTGCATGGCACCATCGACCAATTATACACCCAGGCACGCATCGTGGTGCGCATGGGCAAGATCCGTCCCAAGGATCTGTTGGAGGTTTTCCTCCGGCATATCGCCATGCAGATGTTGCCCGGGCAATCCTTTCCGGCCACCAGCATCCTGGTGGGACGGGAGGAGGCGTTGCAATGGGGCCCCATGGACCCTAAAAGTGCAGCGGCAATGCTCGGCGTCTATCTCGACCTCTACTGGCAGGGGATCCAACATCCGTTGCCCTTTTTCTGCAACAGCAGCTATGTCTATGCTCACCAACGCCTGATCAAGGAAAAAAGTAAAAAGGCGGCCCTGGCGGCCGCCTTCAGCACTTGGTCCGGCACCGCTTACACCGACGGCGAAGCGGCCGATCCTTATCTCAACCGTTGTTTTGCCCGTCAGAACCCGCTGACGGAGGATTTCGAAACCCTCGCACTTGCGGTGTTCGAGCCCATC
>JAGTVD010000514.1 GCA_018224505.1 Desulfatitalea sp.
AGGCCAGGCGGAATTTACGTTAGGGGGCTCATTCTGAGGTCCGCAGGGTGCTCTGGCAGTCTCAACCGCCTCAGGATTGGTCATAAGTACTAAAAGGCACCGCTTAAACAACTTGCAAAGTGCGCTGTTTTGAGACAAAAACAGTGCAAGTCAGATCAAATGCACGCAACGGCCTGGCAAGCCGCTTGTTCAACATCAGCCACGGGAGGTAACATGCAAGTGCGTCACACACTATTTTTCGTTACATTCTTAGTTTGTTTGCTGGCCTTAGGCATCCCGGGCGGCTTCAGCGCGAATGCCGCCAAAATAGGAACGGTCAACTTTCAGAAGATCTTTGAAAATTCCACGGGCGGCAAGGCCGTCAAGGATCAGGTGAACGCCGAGGGCCAGCGCATGGAACAGGATCTCAAGCAGCGGGCCGATGAGGTCAAGGCCATGGAGGACCGCTTGTCCCGGGATACCGGCGTGATGAGCAAGCAGGCCCGGGATGAGCAGCGTTGGGAAATGGAGCGCAAGGCCGACGAATTGAACACCCTCAAACGCAACTACGAACGCCGCATCCAGGATCTGCAGATGCGATTGGTCAACGAAGTTCGCCAATCGGTGCTTCAGGTGGTCCAAGGCTATGCGCAGAAAGAGGGGTATACATTGATCGTCGAAGATATCGGCGTGGTTTATGCGGCGCCCGATCTGGACATCACCGATACCATCCTCAAACAGTACAACGACGCCTATGCCAAGCAGGGCGGCCAACGTCAAGGCCCTGGAAATTAATCCCCATGTCCATGCCATTGCATCAAATTGAAAAGTTGGTGGGAGGAAGGCTGTGCGGCCAGGCCGAATGTCTCATCCACAGCGCCGCACCCATCGGCGCGGCCGAACCGGGTCAGATCACCTTTGCCGAGAAAGGCCCCGGCCTCAAACGGCTCGGCCAGACCCGGGCCTCAGCGGTGTTGGTGCCCTCCGGGACAACGGATCCCGAGCGCAACCTTATCGAAGTGGACAATCCACGCCTGGCCTTCGCCAGGGTGGTGGCCACACTGCATCCCCTCCGGCGGCCGGCACCGGGGTGTCATCCATCCGCGGTCGTGGGACAGGACTGCCGCCTGGGCGCCAATGTCAGCATAGGCGCCGGGGTCGTGATAGGCGACCGGGTCACCCTGGGCGACGGCGTGGTCCTCCACCCCCTGGTGGTGGTCAGCGATGATGTGACCATCGGCAAAGACACCATCGTCTATCCCCATGTCTCCATACTCGAACGCTGTATCATCGGCGAACGGGCAATCATCCACTCCGGCACCGTCATCGGCAGCGACGGCTACGGTTTTGTGCAGGATGGGGGAAGGCACCATAAAATAAATCAAATCGGGATTGTAAGAATCGACGACGATGTTGAGATCGGTGCCAATAACACCATCGATCGGGCCGCTTTCGGTGAAACGTGGGTCCAAACTGGTGTCAAGACCGACAATATGGTGCACATCGCCCATAATGTGGTCGTGGGAGCGCACACGCTGCTGGTGGCCCAGGTGGGGATCTCCGGCAGCACCACCATCGGCCACCACGCCATTCTGGCCGGACAAGCGGGCATCAGCGGCCACCTGACCATCGGCAACGGCGCCATTGTGGGACCTCAAACGGGTGTAGGAAAATCGGTACCCGACGGCCAGGTGGTCTCGGGCGGCATCGCCGCCATGCCCCATCGCACCTGGCTGCGTTTGCAACCGATCCTTCCCCAGCTGCCCGACCTGCAAAAGAAGCTCAGAGATCTGGAAAAACGACTGGCGGCACTGGAAAGCCCGACTGCACCGGATGTGTAGTGGTTAAAGTTCCAAAGGTAGGCACGCGGGCGCTTCTCACCGGATCAACGCCAGACCGATCCGGATGGTTCATGCATGAGAGTGGATGTGGCCGACAACGGGTCTCAACACCAGGAGTGATGTAATGGAATTTTCAATGAATATTCAAACCATCATTAAACACCTCCCGCATCGCTATCCGTTCCTGCTCATTGATCGTATATTGGACTGGAGCCCCGATCAAAAAATCATCGCCTTGAAGAATGTCACCTTCAATGAACCCTTTTTTCAGGGCCATTTCCCGGGGGCACCCATCATGCCGGGGGTATTGATCGTGGAAGCCATGGCCCAGGCGGGAGGTGTGCTGGCAATGGCCTCCATGCCGGATGGGAAGGAAGGCACGTTGATGTTTTTCATGGGTCTCGACCAGGTGCGGTTCCGCAAGCCGGTGGTTCCTGGAGATCAATTGATTCTGGAAGTGGAAATTACCAAAAAACGCGGCAAAGTGATCAAGCTGGCCGGGACAGCCAAGGTAGACGGCCAGGTGGCCGCGGAAGCCCAGCTGATGGCCACCTTCGAGGGTTAATCAAGGATTATACCAATGATACATCCAACTGCAATTGTTAATGCCAAAGCAAAGATCGCCGAAGATGTGCAGATCGGTGCCCACACCATCATCGGCGACCATGTGACCATCGGCGCCGGCACCCGGATCATGCCCCACGTGGTGATCGATCCCTACGTGGAGATCGGCGCCAACTGCCACATCTTTCAATTCGCCTCCGTTGGTGCGGCTCCCCAGGCGTTGAAGTTCCAAGGCGAGACGACTTGGCTTAAAATCGGTAACGGATGCACCATCCGGGAATTTGTGACCATTAACCGGGGGACCGAGTCCGGTGGCGGTCTGACCCAGGTCGGCGACAACGCTTTTCTGATGGCCTACACTCACATCGCCCACGACTGCATTGTGGGCAATAATGTGGTGATGGCCAACAACGCTACTCTGGCGGGCCACATCACCATTGGCGATTATGCGACCATCGGCGGCCTGACGGCCGTGCACCAGTTCGTTCGGGTGGGCGAATATGCCTTCATCGGCGGCAAATCCGCCGTGGTCAAGGATATCCCGCCCTATGTAATTGCCGCCGGCGACCGCGCCACACTCCACGGCTTGAATCAGGTAGGGCTCAAACGACACGGTTTTTCGGCGGCCACAATCGCCCACCTCAAAAAAACCTATCGTGTGATTTTCCGATTCGGCCTGACCCTCAATGAAGCCATTGAGCGGGTGGCGGCGGAGGTGGAACCCACCGCTGAGGTGAAACGGTTCATAGCCTTCATCAAAGCGTCCCAGCGAGGCATCACCCGCTGATGACGATTCATCAGGACGAACCGATGGGTAAAAACATCGGCTTGATCGCCGGCAACGGCCAGTTTCCAACACTATTCGCCCGCACGGCCCGGCGCAAGGGGTGGCAGGTGCATGCGGTGGCCTATCGGGAGGAAACCGATCCGCAACTGGCCGAGCATGTGGAATCGGTCGAATGGCTCTATATAGGCCAGGTGAAACGGATGTTGAAGTTCTTCCGCCAGCGGGACGTTTCCCAGGCGGTGATGCTCGGGGGAATTACCAAAACCCGGTTGCTTTCCAAATTCCGGCCGGATATGAAAACCATCGCTCTGCTGGCCGGCATGCGCCACACCCACGACGATGCGGTATTACGCGCTTTCGCCGACCTGATGGAAAAGGAAGGTGTCCGCATCCTGTCGTCCACTTTCCTGCTTCCGGAACTCTTGGCTCCCGCCGGGGTATGGACCCAACGCAAACCATCGTCCACAGAGATGAACGACATCCGCATCGGCTGGAAGATGGCCAAGGCCATCGGGTCCCTGGACATCGGTCAGTGCGTTCTGGTGGCCGGCGGTTCGGCCGTGGCGGTGGAGGCAATGGAAGGCACCGATGCCGCCATCCTCCGGGGCGGCGCGCTGAGCAAAGGTCAAGCGGTGGTGGTCAAAGTGTGCAAGCCGATTCAGGATACCCGCTTCGATGTGCCTGCGGTGGGATTGGAAACCATTGAAACCATGCAAAGAGCCAATGTCAAGGCATTGGCCATTGAGGCCGGCAAGGCCGTGGTCTTTGACCGGGAAGCCATGATCCAGAAGGCTGACCAGTATGGCATGACCATCGCCGCTCTGGCGGATGAGGCACTATGAGTCCAAAACAGAAGCGATCCGAAGACCATGCCAAGCCATTGCGGGTCGGCGTGGTGGGCGTGGGCTACCTGGGTAAGTTCCATGCCGAAAAATACGCGCGCATGCCCGACGTGACTTTGGTTGGCGTTGTGGATGCCAACCCCGCCCAAGCCGATGCCGTGGCCCGGCAAGTGGGCACGCGTGCGTATTACCAACACAGCGACCTGCTGAACAAAGTGGATGCGGTGAGCATTGTGGTACCCACGCATGATCACTTTCCAGTCAGTCGGGATTTTCTGCTCAACGATGTGGACGTCCTCATCGAAAAGCCCATGACCGAGAAATTGTCCGAGGCCGATGAATTGATTCGGTTGGCCGAAAAGCGCGGATGCTTGATCCAGGTGGGCCACCTGGAGCGCTTCAACCCGGCAGTGGTGGCCCTGGACGGCATCATTCGGCAGCCGATGTTCATCGAATCCCACCGGATCAGCCAGTTCAAAGAGCGCGGGCTGGATGTGAGCGTGGTGCTCGACCTGATGATTCACGACATCGACATCATCTTGAACTTCGTGCAGTCGCCGGTGAAAACCATCCATGCGGCCGGAATTCCCGTCATCTCCGAAAGAGTGGATATCGCCAATGCCCGCCTGGAGTTCCAGTGTGGGTGTGTGGCCAATGTCACCGCCAGCCGCATATCCATGAAAAACGAACGCAAGATCCGGCTCTTTCAAAAAGATGCCTACATTTCAGTTGATTTTGCCAACAATGAAATCACCATGGTACGGCCCGACGGCGAGGCCGGCACCGATGGAATGGTTCCCGGCATGACCATCGACCAGCGCTGTTTCACCAAAGCGGATGCCCTGGATGATGAGCTGAAATCTTTTGTCAAATCGGTAACCGGGCGTCTCGCACCGGAGGTGACCGGGACCATGGGACGGAACGCCCTGATGATCGCCTTGAGCATTATGGACCAGATCCAACGCACCAGCCAGCGGCTGACCAAATAGCGGTGTTCACCGTATGAAAAACAGATCCATTGCCATAGTCGCGGGTGAAGCTTCGGGCGATCTGCACGCTTCGCACCTGATTCAGGCCCTTCACCAGAGGCTTGAGAATTGTCATGTGTGGGGTATGGGCGGTCGCAAAATGCGCACCGCCGGCGCCGACATCGTGGAGGACGCCGACCGGCTGTCGGTTGTGGGCATCACGGAAGTATTTGCCAAGGTCCCGAGACTGTTCAAGGCCATGGCCCGACTCAAAGACCGACTGAAAGCGACGCCACCGGACCTGCTGATCCTGATCGACTTTCCCGATTTCAACCTCCATTTAGCCAAGTTTGCCAAACGGGCCGGCATTCGGGTGCTCTACTACATCAGTCCCCAGATCTGGGCCTGGCGGGCCGGGCGCGTGAAAAAAATCAAACAACGCGTGGACCACATGGCCGTGATTCTGCCCTTTGAGCAGGTCTTTTATGAACGCCACGGCGTGCCGGCGACATTTGTCGGCCATCCTCTGATGGATGGCGTTGCGGCCCCTTCACCGGAACGCCACATCCCGGGACCTGCGGATGGCCCGCTTGTACTGGGGCTGTTGCCCGGCTCGCGGGACCGCGAGGTACGCAGCCTGTTGCCACTGATGTTGCAGGCAGGGCGTTTGCTCGAACAGAAATTGGGGCCCATCCATTTTCGGGTATCGTGCGCCCCCTCCATCGATCCGGCAATGATACAGGCAATTGTCGGCCAGATGCCGGAACTGGATGTCATCATCACCACCGAACCGGTGGCGGCACTGATGCCCCAATGCCAACTGGTTGTTGTGGCATCCGGCACGGTGACCCTTGAAGGGGCCCTGTACACCACGCCCATGGTAATCACCTACGTGGTCTCACCGATCAGTTATTGGCTGGGACGCGCACTGATCAAGGTAGATCATATCGGGTTGGTGAACCTGATCGCCCAGGACCGGATCGTACCGGAGTTGGTGCAGCACGAGGTCACACCCAACGCCATCGCCGATGCCGTCCATCACATCGTTTCCGATCCGCAGGTCTATGCCACCACGTGCCAGGCGTTGGCGGTGGTTCGGGATCGACTGGGGCGATCGGGGGCATCGCAAAAGGTGGCGCAAATCGCATGCGCGCTCATGGGAGAGGGCCATGCTGTTTAAAAAGCGCCAAGGGGCCGACGGTCTGAAATGGCGTCTGATCGGCCGTGGGGGCAAGCTGTTCATCGACATGCTGTTTGTCGGCTCCCGCATCGAGGTGCGCCACCAGGCACCCATCAACGATCTGTTGGCCTCACGGCGTTTTATTCTCGCCTTCTGGCATGCCCGTATTCTGCTTGTCAGCTATGCGCTGAAAAACTGGCAGGGCGCCAGTTTGGTCAGCGATTCGGCCGATGGGGAGATCATCGCCCAGATTCTGCAACGCCAGGGGCAAGTGACGGTCCGAGGCTCCACCAACAAGGGCGGCATGCGGGCACTGGCCCGGATGATCAAGGAGATGCGCGATCACCATCGCCCCGGCGGTGTGGTACCGGATGGGCCCCAGGGGCCGCGGCACAAAGTACAGCCAGGTATCATCTATCTGGCCCAGAAAAGCGGGTATCCCATCATCCCGGTCACCTACAGCGCTAAGAACCGATGGGTGCTCGACAGTTGGGATCGGTTTATCATTCCCTGCCCTGCCACCGCCTGCCTGCTGGTATATGGTCGGCCGGTGCATGTGCCCCCTATCAGCGGTACAAACCAGATCGCAAGCAGTTCCCGGGCCCTGGAAGAAGAACTCATGCGGATTACACGCATGGCCGATCGACATTTCGGCCATCACCTGATCGAGTAGCCACACCTGATTCTGCCCAACCCATTTCGATCGGATAGGCCTTGATACGACCGCTTGAAAAAAGTGACCCGGGCGGTTACCGGCAACCGTCCGGGCCAATGGAATTTTAACCCGCCCCGCGAAGCATCCCGCACCCCGCAGGGTTTACGTTATCGCAGATCCACCGCGCGACGCACCAGTCCTGCCATCACTGCCAGCAATAACCCCAGACACAGGACTGCGGTGCGCGGGTTTATCCCATCCGGATCGACGAGAGCGGCATTCCTGGACAGCAGCACGAAACATCCGCCGCCGCCACCCGCACCCGTGGGTACATAGGCGCTTGATTCGTCGACAGCCTGGCGGCCGTAACCCAATCCACTGGGGTCAACGATCACACCGTTGGCCACACCGTCCATGTCCCCGGTGCCGCCATCTTCCAGCTCCAAGGTCACCGAGCGGCGATCATCGCTGAAGGTGGCATAAGGATAGACCGTCCAACCCGAATCGGGATCATACTTGTACCATTGCGCATTGGCCGGTGCCGGTTGCGAAAAGTGAACCCGTACAAGGGCTGTGTCGCCCACCGTGTCCATAATGAGTTTAAAGCTGATGACACTTGTCAGATGTTCGGGCGGATTGGCTGCTACAGGCATTTCGTCCTCCAACACCGCCCGGATACCCCCCATCATGGCATTGCCACCCAATACTTGCACCGCCACCTGGGGATTGAACGGATCATCCGTCTCCACACCCTGCAGTCGGGCGGTCATGGTTTCTTCCAACAGCTCTTGATCATTGATGACCAACCAACTGTCAATCTCCTGGTCATAGGGGATACCGTTTGCGTTCAAACCGGCAGTATCGTGATCGATGGTGGTGAATGCGCGCCAATCGGACCAGGCGGATGCCTTGCCTCGATTGTCGAGAAATTGGACACGCCAGTGGTAGGTGGTATCCGGATCGAGCACCATCTCAGGCACGCGCAATTGGGACAGAGAATGGGCAAACCGTCTTTCAAAGACGACGTAAGATTGAAAATCGGGATCATTGGAATTGTTGATCAGACTGATCTGATAAACTGTAGCCGCGTGAAGGTCACTGTCGGCATCAACAAAAGAACCGGCATTCAGGATCGGGGTCAAATCGGTCAGACCCTGGCTATTAACGACCACCGGCGCCGTCACAGGACGTTGGGGTGGCGAATTGACCGGTGGCGAACCCGGAGTCGAGGCATCGGAATCGCCCCCTTCCGCACCGCCTTGGTCACCCCCGTCGCCCGGAATGCCCGAACCAACATCCGTGCCACCACCCGATGTGTCGTCCTGGCCGCCTTCGTTGCCAGCACTAGTGGGTTCGGTATAAGTCACGTAGTTGGAGTCGGCGCTCTCAGCCTCCCCTTGATACGCCCGGACGGTAAATTCGTAAGTTACCCCTTCCACCAAGCCGCTGATGGTATGGGAAGTAGCGGAGCCCTCCCAGACTCGGTTGAAAGATCCGCCGACTTCACGCTGAAACAGCCGGTAGCCGGAAGGCGTGGGGTCGTTCGGATCCCATTGCAAGGTGACTTGGGCCGCCGAAGCCGCCAATGGCAGGAAGACCAGCGCAAATATGCCGGTCGCAACAATTAGTTTAAACAAAGAACGATTAGTCTTGGTATGCATGACATCCCCCGTTGGATTGGTCACCGTGCGAACGGCGTATCCATCAGGGATGTCGCCTCCACCCGGCAGCTCTGCTGCCCTATCCAAATACCGATGGACTTAGGCCAGTGGCTTTGCGTCTCACCCTTTCGGGTGATTTGCCTTTTTCACGATAGAGTTAAAAGAACAGTGTTATGAACCGACATCACAATATGCAATATGAATGCCACTTTAAAACACCCCGCACCCCAGCGGAGGTTTTATGTAAAAAGTCGATAATCTAAGCATTTATGTGGTGGGCATGGATCAGGGGAGCAACTCTGGAAGGTCAAATTGGACAAGGCGTATCCTTTTACACACAGGCCGTATACACGGTCAGACGGAGAGATGGACGCCTTCGAAAGGCCTGGTCATGATGATACCTTTAATTGTAATGCCGAACGCATGGTCTCGCCCCTCGATCGGTTCGATACGCCAACATAGGGAACCCTCTCACAGGCCACCTCCCCCGCGCGATGATCCGCTGGCATTGCCTTTGCCCGTCGACATCACACGCTGCAATTCAAAGGATACACGGGTACCACTGCTTTCATCGGTCTGAATTTCAAGACGACTGCCGTAACCATCAAGTATTCGGTGAACGATGGATAACCCTAACCCCGTGCCTTCCGGTTTAGTGGTGAAAAAAGGATTGAAGATCGACTGCAATGCATCCGCCGGAATGCCGCAACCATTGTCTTGAATGTGGATGGTGATGCTGTTGCCCCTGCCGGCAAGGGTTTGAATGGCGATTCGGCCACCGTCCGCCACCGCTTCGGCCGCATTGAGCAGCAAATTCCAAATCACTTGGCGTAAATGGGTGGGGTCCATGGCGACAAGCACACCGGGCGTCAGCGAGGTATCCAGATCAAAACGCCTGGCATGATGCGCATCTTTTTCGAAGAGCCGGATGATCTCCTCGATGGCTTCCTTGAGGTTCAAGATTTCCGTCCTGCCGGCCGGTGGACGCGCGAAAAAGAGAAAATCGTTGACCAGTGTCCCGAGGCGATCGGTTTCCCGGAGTACGATTTCCATCAAGCGGCGGTGATCGGGATCGTAGTGCATCTCGTCCTTGAGCAGTTGAATGGAACCCACCAAGGACGCTAAAGGGTTTTTAATTTCGTGGGCCAGGCCGGCAGCCATCTCACCCATGTAAGCCATTTTTTCGACCTGCTTGACATGGGACTCCATGAGGTGCAATTTCTTCTGTGTTTTGCGGTTTTGCTCCGTCAACAAGCCGCTCAAGACCGCCACAGCCAGACAGGCTGAAGTGGTGATCGCGATTTTGTAAGCAATCTCAAATCCGCTGGGACGAAATGCCAAAGCGCCGGGAACCGGGGAGAAATGCTCGATAACGAAGGGCGAAAACTGCAATAGCACCAGTGCACCGAATTGCACACTGCTCCACAGGGCGATGATGATGCCGCCTTGCATGAACAAAAGCATACTGGCATAAATGATGACCACCAGATAGAGAAAAGAAAAGATGCTGAAATAGGCACCGGTGATGAAAATGATAATGGATACGATAATGGTATCCAGGCCGATCTGGACATAGGCGAACAGGGCATGGCGCTGTATACGGTGAAAAACGGCGGCGTAGAGCAGGGATAGAAAAAAGATGGCCGTTATGATCAGGTAAAGCAGTGTCACCAGGTAATCCAGCACCGGATCACTGTGACGGAATTGCAAATAGAGCGTCGATGCCAATAGAAAGGCCGTGATCACCACGCGGGCGAACATCAACCATCGCAACTTGGGGTGAATGTCACCGCTGGAATCGATGTGTGGTTGCATCATGGGGCCTTGCCCGTGCCCGGCTTTGCCGGAGGGTTGAAGTCAGCTGGTTCGGTCTGTTGGCGCTGATATTGCGACCGCTGGTGGCAATATCAGCGTACCGCTGCTGTGCGCATCAAAAGGCTAAAACGATACACGGGCCACCCGGCTATTCCGGACGGCCCGTGGTTTATTAAAGAACGGCGATTACTGAATGGCACCGGCCATCTGGAAGATCGGCAGATACATGGAAACAATCAAACCACCGACGATCACGCCCAGAAAAATGATCATCACCGGTTCAATCATTGCGGTTAGGTTCTCCACCGCCTGATCGACCTCCTCATCATAGAAGTCGGCGATCTTTTCCAGCATGGCGTCCAGGGCGCCCGTGGATTCGCCCACGGCGATCATCTGGCACACCATGGGCGGAAACACGCCACTGGCCTGCAGCGGATCGGCCATGGTGCGTCCTTCGGAAATCCCGGACCGGACGGCATAGATGGCATTTTCCACCACGCGGTTGCCGGCGGTCCGGGCCACGATATCGAGTGCTTCCAAAATGGCCACACCACTGGTCAGCATGGTGCCCATGGTGCGCGTGAACTTGGCCACGGCCACCTTGCGCAGCAGCATACCGAACACCGGCAGCTTGAGGACGACAGCATCCACGGTCAGCCGGCCTTTATCGGTTTTGTAGTATTTACGGAAGGCAAAAAAGAAGATAATCAAGGCACCTATGATCAGATGCAGATTGTCTTTGACGAATTCGCTCATGGCAATCACCATGAGGGTCGGACCCGGCAAGCTGCTGCCGAAATCGGCGAACATCTCCTGGAAAACGGGGATCACGAAGATCAGGATGATGGCCACTACGACCACGGCCACAAAGATCGTAATGGCCGGGTAGACCATGGCCCCCTTGACTTTGCGTTTGAGGCGGGCCGCTTTTTCCATGTAGCCGGCCAACCGCTTCAAAATGACATCCAGAATACCGCCGGCCTCACCGGCGGCGACCATATTGACAAAAAGGTTGTCAAAATGCTTGGGGAACTTCTTGAGTGCCTCGGCAAGGGTGGATCCGCTTTCCACCTGGTCCTTAATCGACTTGAGCATCTTTTTGAGGGTGGCATTCTCCTGTTGGGACTGCAGGATGTCCATGCACTGGATAATGGGAAGGCCGGCATCGATCATGGTGGAGAATTGACGCGCGAACACCATGATGTCTTTTTCTTTGACCTTGGGTTGCAGGAAAGAGACGCCTTCAAGCAGGTCCTTGGGCTTTTTCTTGATTTTGGTCGGAATGATTCGAATGCGGTTTAAATGGGCGCGCACCGCCTCTTCACTGACCGATTCCATCTGACCTTTTTGGGTTTGATTGTTGCGATTCCTGCCTTCCCACAAATAAACCGGCATACCCTTCTCCCCGAGATTTTGGTATCAGTCAAAACGCACGCCACAAATGCGACATCAGCCGGTGCAGCGTGTAAAACCACCCCGGCCTGCGTGGCGCTTCCACGGTCGGCTCGAATGCCCGCTGCTGCCCGTCGTCGTTCTGCGCCCTATTGCTCAAATCCCGATATTGTTGGATATTTTGGTAACACAAAGTCATCCAAACGACAAGAGATTTATTTTATTGCAATAAATGGCC
>JAGTVD010000515.1 GCA_018224505.1 Desulfatitalea sp.
GCCACGGCGGCGATCTGCTGGTGCAAGCCCAGAGCGATGCCATCCGCAGCCAACGGCTCAATTTCTACACCCAGCCTCCGCCTGGGGGCGGAGCGGCACCGGGGGCGATCATCACCCCGCGGCAGATTGCCATCACCATTCCAGGGGAGATTGACGGCCGTATCGACCTGACCCGCACCAGCCTGATGGGTCCCCACAACCGCGAAAACATCGCCGCCGCCACACTGGCGGCGCTGGTATGCGGCGCAAATTTGGACGGGGTGCAAAAAGCGGTGGACGCTTTTCAATCCCTCGCCCATCGTCTCGAGCCGGTGGGTACGGTCAAGGCGGTTCAATTTGTCAACGACTCCAAGGCCACCAATGTGGATGCCGTCATTCGGGCATTGGAGTGCTTTGACCGGCCGGTGGTATTGATCATGGGGGGGCGCAACAAAGGGTATGATTTTGCGCCGCTGTACACCCCCATTCGCCAACGGGCCAAAAAGCTGATCGTTATCGGTGAAGCCCGGGAGCAGATCCTGTCCGCTCTGGGCAAAGCGCCGACGGAAGGCGTCGAAACCGCCTCGGACATGGACCAGGCCGTGCGGCGCGCATTTGCCGCCGCCCACGCGGGGGATATCGTGCTGCTGTCGCCGGCGTGTTCCAGTTTCGACATGTTTGCCAACTATGCCGAACGGGGTGAAGCGTTTCGACGTTCGGTGGGGGCGCTCGCATGAGTGGCGCTGTCGCCAGGGCCGGGAGCGGGCCGACCTATGATGTGCCGTTGCTGTTTGCGGTGCTCTTTCTGGTGGGCATGGGCATTGTCATGGTCTATAGCGCCAGCTCGGCAGTGGCATTGGAGAAATTCGGCAGCGGTGCTTTCTTCCTCAAGCGCCAAGTGATCTTCGCCCTGTTGGGGATCGTGATCCTGGTTTTATACAGCCATATTCCCTTCCGCTACTATCGTTCTTTGACATATCCGCTGCTGTTGATGGCCCTGGGGCTGCTCGTGGCGGTCCAGATCAGCGGCTTGGGCGTGGGTGCCGGCGGCGCCCAGCGCTGGTTGCGGCTTGGCCCGATCACCTTTCAGCCGGCGGAGGTGGCGCGCCTGGTGTTGGTCATCTACCTGGCCTACTCACTGAGTAAAAAGCAGGAGACACTGGGCCGCTTCAGCGTTGGCTTGCTGCCCCACATGATTGTGCTGGCCCTTTTCGGCATCCTGCTGATTATGCAGCCGGACTTTGGCTCGGTGGTGATTTTCACGGCCCTCACCTGGCTGTTGATGTTCGTGGGCGGGGTGCCGCTGCGCCACCTGCTGGGTGCTCTGCTGGTGCTAAGCCCGGTGGTCTACTTCGTGATGATCAATGCTGCCTATCGGTTGCGACGGCTGATCAGTTTCCTGGATCCGTGGCAACATCCCGCCGACGAAGGCTACCAGATGATCCACTCCTTGATGGCTTTTGGTTCCGGCGGTTTGTGGGGCGCCGGCATCGGCAAGGGATACCAGAAACTGTTCTACCTGCCCGAGCCGCACACCGATTTCATTTTCGCCGTCATCGGCGAGGAGTTGGGGTTTTGGGGCGTGCTGTTGCTTCTGGGGCTTTTCGCCACCGTGTTGTGGCGCGGTCTGCGCATTGCCTGCGGTTGTCAGGACCATTTCGGCATGCTGCTGGCAACGGGAATCACCTTTGCCCTGGCCTTGCAGGTCTCGATCAACATGGGGGTCTGCCTGGGGTTGCTGCCCACCAAGGGTCTGACACTGCCGTTTATTAGTTACGGCGGCACCTCGCTGTTGCTGAATATGGCAGCAGTGGGCATTCTGATGAATATTGGGGCGTATCATGGCCAGCGGACTTGAACCATACAATGCCAATGGCGGCCGGCGCATGATCATCGCCGGCGGTGGGACCGGTGGGCACCTCTTTCCCGGTATCGCTGTGGCGCAGCTGTTTCTCACGCGCCATCATCGCAACCGCGTGCTGTTTGTCAATGCGGGCCGGCCGTTGGAGGTCGATGTATTGAAACGTCTGGGGTGGCCCCATGCGACCATACCCGTCGAGGGCATCAAGGGCCGCGGTGTGTGGCGTCAGATCAAAGCCGTGGGCAAAGTCCCTCAGGCCATCTGGCACTCCCGTACCCTGATAGAGGAATTCAAGCCCGACGTGGTGTTGGGTGTGGGCGGCTATTCGGCCGGGCCGGTGGTGGTGGCCGCATGGTGGATGAACATCCCTTCCGCCCTGCACGAGCAAAACCAGTTGCCGGGGTTGACCAATCGTTTGTTGCGGCGAATCGTCCATCGTATTTACCTCACCTTCGAGGACAATGCCCATCGGTTCGACCCCCGCAAAGCCATTGTGACGGGCAATCCGGTGCGGGACGAGATTCTGGCCCTGGGTGCCCGGGTCAACCCGCCCACCGACGCAGGCGCGTTTCATCTGCTGATTCTGGGCGGTAGCCAGGGGGCCCGTGCGATCAATGAGGCAATGGTGGCGGCTTTACCCCGTTTGGCCGATTGCGCCGGGTTGCAGGTCGTGCACCAGACCGGGCTGGAGGATGAACCGATGGTGGCCCGAGCCTATGCCCAATCCGGTGTGAAGGCCACCGTACGCGCCTTTTTCAATGACGTGGCCGAGCATTACCAGCGGGCGGATCTCATTGTCTGCCGGGCAGGGGCCACCACGGTGGCCGAAATCACCGCTGTGGGACGCGCGGCGCTGTTTATCCCGTTTCCCCATGCCGCCGACGATCACCAGACGGGCAACGCCCTGGCTCTGGTGGACGCCGGTGCTGCGGAAATGGTGGCCCAGGGCGATCTCGATGGTGCCGTCCTGGCGGAAAAGATTGAAGGATATGTGCGTGATCGTGAGCGGCTGGCCACAATGGCGATCCGGGCGCTCACCCTGGGCAGGCCGGAGGCGGCGCTGACCATTGTGAACGATTTGTATGCGCTCATGGAGGGGTAGGCGGGCGGTGGGGCGATGGGTCGGTTGTTCGGTGGGTCCGTTGGTTGTTCGGTTGGTCGGTTGGTGGGTGGTTCAGTGGGTTGGTGATGATGGTGTTGAGCGGCGAAAGATGAATGTATGTATCATAAAAAATATCAAATCCATTTCGTAGGGATCGGGGGCATCGGCATGAGCGGCATTGCCGAGCTGCTGCTGAACCTGGGGTACTCGGTGTCGGGATCCGACTTGCGCTTGTCGGATATCACCGAGCATCTGCAAGTGTTGGGCGGCACGGTCTACGAAGGTCATGCCGGCGGGCAGATCGCTGGTGCCGATGTGGTGGTGGTTTCCTCGGCCATCGACCCGTCCAACCCGGAGGTGCAGGCGGCGCTCAAAGCATCGGTGCCGGTGATCCCCCGGGCGGAGATGCTGGCCGAGTTGATGCGCCTCAAATACAGCATCGCCATTGCCGGGGCCCATGGCAAAACCTCCACCACGTCACTGGTGGCCTCGGTCCTGGCCGCAGGCGGTCTGGACCCCACGGTGGTGATCGGCGGCAAGCTTAAAGGAATCGGCGCCAATGCCGTGTTGGGTCAAGGGGATTACATCGTGGCGGAAGCCGATGAGAGCGACGGCTCCTTCTTGAAATTTTCACCGGCCATTGCGGTGGTCACCAATATCGATCGCGAGCACCTCGATTTTTACAAGGACCTGGATGCCATCAAACAGGTGTTCCTCGATTTTATCGACCGCATTCCGTTTTATGGCCTGGCCGTACTCTGCATGGACAACGAGGCGGTGCAGGATCTGCTGCCCCACGTGCGAAGGCGGTTTGTCACTTACGGCATGAACCCCCAAGCTGATCTGCAGGCCCGTGATGTGGTTTGCAAAGGTTTGACCAGCCACTTCACGGTGGCGCGGCAGGCGGACACGCTGGGGTCGGTGAGGCTCAGTCTGCCGGGGGTCCACAACGTGTATAACGCTATGGCGGCCATTGCCGTGGGGTTGGAGCTGGGCATCGATTTCGGTCGCATTCAATCCGCTCTGAGCAAGGTGCAGGGGGTTCAGCGCCGGCTGGAGATCAAGGGGGAGGCCAACGGGGTCACCGTCGTGGATGACTACGGCCATCACCCCACCGAAATCAAGACCACGCTGGATGCCATGGAACATGGTTGGCCCGGACGGCGCAAGGTGGTGGTATTCCAACCCCACCGCTATACCCGCACGCGGGCGTTGTTCGAGGAGTTTTCCCGAAGCTTTTATCGTTCGGACACCTTGCTGCTGCTGCCGATCTATGCTGCCAGCGAGCAACCCATCGAGGGGGTGGACAGCCGCCTGTTGTGCGAATCGATTCAGGCACACGGACACAAGGATGTGACCTGTGTGGATACGATGGATCAGGCGCTGGCGTTTTTATCGGAACGTGCATCGCCAGGGGATGTGGTGCTGACTTTGGGCGCGGGCAATGTCTATCAGCTGGGGGAGAAGTTTTTGTCACGACTCGGGTGAAGGCAGTTTGCGGCGCGGTTCGAGCGGTCGGGTCAGGGCCGTGATAAATGGTCGGATTTAAGTGTCAAGGAAAAGTTTTCTATCGATTGGAGGTGGCCGGTGGCCGATTCAATCGTAAGCAGACGGAGTCAATCATGGTGCAAGTCCAAAAGGGCGTGAAGAACAAGCGCTCCAATCGCTTCAAAAAGGACACGACCCACCAGCGGGCCCGTTGGCGGGGACGTTTGTGGGTCGGGCTGAAGCTGACTGGCCTGATGGCGGTGCTGATCGGCTTCAGTGCCTTGTTCATTGCGGGCTATGCGGCGGTGACCCGTGCGGACTATTTTCGAACCCAGGCCATCGAAGTGCTGGGCCATCAGCGGTTGTCCACCCAGACGATCCTGGACCAGGCCGGCGTGCGGCGCGGCGAGAACCTTCTGGGCCTCAATCTGCGCCTGGTGCGTGAGCGCTTGTTATCCCACCCGTGGATCGAAACCGCACGCGTGACCCGTGAGATCCCGGATACCATCGTTATCCATGTCAGCGAGCATGTGCCGTTGGCCAGGGTCGATCTGGGGCGTCACTTTTTGATCAACCGTGCCGGCCGTATATTCAAGGAAGTGGGCAGTGATGATCCTGTGGATCTGCCACTGGTAACGGGTATGGCTTTCAGGGATATCAGCCTGGGTGACGATGCTCTCGCACCGGCCATGAAGGCGGTGCTGACGGTTTTGCAGCTCAGTGAGCAGCAACGCGGAATGCTGGGCTATGATCAGATTGCGCGGGTCCATCTGGACGAGGCCATGGGGGTTGCCCTGACCTTGGCGGCGGATCAACGCATCGTCAAGCTGGGATTCGGCCAGTATGAAGTCAAATTTGCACGATTCAATCGGATCACAGACCACTTGGCGCAGAATGACCGGTGGCGCCACTGCGTTGCCGTGGATCTCAACAACCCGGACCGCGTCGTGGTTCAATGGGAATCAGCTCTTTAGGGACAGGATGTAAGGAGGCATATGGCGCAGACGCAAGAAAACCTCGTTGTGGGGCTGGATATCGGGACCACCAAGATCTGTTGCGTCGTAGGCGAGGTCAGCGGGCCTGAGGTGAATGTGATCGGCATCGGCACCCACCCTTCGGTGGGGCTGCGCAAGGGGGTGGTGGTCAACATCGATGCCACGGTGGAGTCGATCAAAAAAGCGGTGGAAGAGGCCGAACTGATGGCCGGGTGTGAAATCTCCTCGGTATACACCGGCATCGCCGGTGGCCATATCACGGGGTTCAACAGCCGCGGTATTGTCGGCATCAAAGGCCCGGAGATCACACAGACCGATGTGGACCGTGTGATCGAGGCTGCCAGGGCGGTCGCTATTCCCATGGATCGGGAAGTGATTCACGTGCTGCCCCAGGAGTATATCGTCGACGACCAGGCCGGCATTCAGACCCCGGTGGGCATGTCGGGCGTGCGCCTGGAAGCCAAAATTCATATTGTCACCGGCGCGGTGACCTCGGCCCACAATATTGTCAAATGTGTCAACCGGGCCGGGCTGGATGTTTGCGATATCGTCCTGGAATCGCTGGCATCGGGTGAAGCGGTGCTTACCGGAGAAGAGAAGCAGTTGGGTACCGCCCTTGTGGATCTGGGAGGCGGCACCTCCGATCTGGCGATTTTTGCCGGACAGAACATCAAGCACACCTTTGTGCTCTCCCTGGGCGGTGACAATCTGACCAACGATATTGCCATTGGATTGCGGGCGCCGGTGGCCGAGGCCGAGAAGATCAAGAAGAAATACGGCACCTGCCTGTCTGCCAACATCAATCCCGATGAAACCATCGAGGTGCCTGGTATGGGGGGGCGTCAGGCGCGCCAGCTGCCGCGGCAGATATTGGGGGAAATTCTGGAACCGCGCATGGAAGAGATCTTTCAGTTGATTCGCAGGGAAATTTACCGCTCAGAAATGGAGAACATGATTTCGGCGGGCGTCGTGGTTACCGGCGGTACGGCCCTGCTTGATGGGGTTACGGATATTGCCGAAGCAGTGTTCGGGTTGCCGGCTCGACTGGGAAAACCGCGCGGCATCACCGGACTGACCGATGTGGTGAACAATCCCATGTACGCCACCGGGGTCGGGCTGGTGATGTATGGGGCGCGCAAGACACCCGTAAAGAAATTTCGCATCCGTGATCGCAATATCTTCAACAGCATCATGCAGCGGATGAAGAAGTGGTTCAAAGAAGTGATTTAACCGGAAGGTGACATATCGAGGATCAAGGATCGGGGCGGTCGCTCCAGGACCGTTAATGGAAAATACGACAGGGAGAACGTTAACATATAAGGGGGAGCAGCCTATGTTTAGCTACATTGAACCGGAAAAATCGGCAAAGATCAAGGTGATCGGAGTGGGCGGCGCCGGTGGAAACGCGATCAACAACATGATCGCCAGCAACCTGCACGGCGTCAAGTTTATTACCGCCAACACCGACATGCAGGCCTTGGAAGTCTCCAAGGCGGAAATCAAAATTCAGCTGGGCGAAAAGCTCACCGAAGGTCTGGGGGCCGGCGCCAACCCCCAGATCGGGCGTGATGCCGCCATTGAGAGCGGTGAAGTGGTCAAGGCCGCCCTGGCAGACAGCCACATGGTTTTCATCACCGCGGGTTTCGGCGGCGGCACCGGCACTGGCGCCGCACCGGTGATCGCAGGTCTGTGCAAGGAGTTGGGTATTCTCACGGTGGCGGTGGTGACGCGGCCCTTTTCTTTCGAAGGCAAAAAGCGCAGTCGTCAGGCCGACGATGGACTCAGCGAACTCAAAAAGATGGCCGACACGGTGATTACCATCCCCAATGATCGCTTGCGGGGATTGGCATCCAAAAATGCACGCATGGTCGATATGTTCAAGAAAGCCGATGAGATTCTACTCCATTCGGTCAAGGGCATTACCGACCTGATTATCCGTCCGGGGCTGGTCAACCTCGATTTCGCCGATGTAAAAACCACGATGGCCAAGGCCGGCATGGCCATCATGGGTATCGGCGTTTCCAGCGGTGAAAACCGGGCGGTGGAAGCGGCCGAGCGGGCCATCTCTCATCCGTTGCTGGAAGATATCAATATCTCCGGCGCCAAGGGTGTGTTGATGAACATCACCAGCAGCAGCGACATCACCATGGAAGAGATGACCGAAGCCTCCGATCGCATATACAGTGAGGTTGGAGAAGACGCAGAGATTATCTGGGGTGCGGTCATCGACGATGATATGGGTGACGAGATGCGGGTGACGGTCATCGCCACAGGGATCGGCGGCAGCAAAGATAAAAAGGCGCCCGCACCGGCCCACGATCCCACTTTCGGCGGCAAGGTGCGCGACATCACACCGGCCGATCTTGGCCCAGCGGATAATCTGGACGAGCCGACCTACGTGCGGTTGCGCCGCACCCAGCGGGCGGTCAATGACAGTCCGGAAGCACCCTACACCGGCTATAGGGGTGTGGCCATTGACAATAATGACCTGGACGTGCCGACCTTCTTGCGCCGCAAGGCGGATTAGAGGTGTGGCCGTCAACGTCCGGTCACTCATATCGGTTGATGGACCGGCCGATCAGGGCGGCGAAAAGAAAGCCCCCTGCCAATATGCCAATGCCTAATGGACGATAGGGTTCTTTAAACCACTTGAACGGTGATATCCCTCCATTGGCGCTGGACTTGGGGTACTTGAGGTTGCTGGTAATGATTTGCTGCCGTTGCCATGATCCCGCTTCGGGATTACAATAAGCCATCGACCCGGCCGGAGCAATGGCGCGACCATCCGGCCGGTGGAACCTTCAGCGGAGCGGTGGATGGCGTTACCAGCGGACAAACAGCGGAAAGCATGGCTCGATGCGGAAGTCGGTACGTTGCGCAAGTCGTGGCAGAACCGGGTGCGGGTGGCCCTGGTCTATCCCAACCATTATGGGGTGGGGATGGCCAGTTTGGGTTTTCAGACCGTTTACCGGCTGCTCAACGACCTGGAACATGTGGTGTGTGAACGGGCCTTTCTTCCCGAACCGGGATCGGATGCGACGTCGGTGGTCTCCCTGGAGTCGGGACGTCCGCTGGCGATGTTCGATTGTGTGGCGTTTTCCATCTCCTTTGAGAATGACTATACCCATGTACTGACCTTGTTGCACCAAGCAGGACTCCCCCTGCCCGCCGCCCAGCGTGGCGCCTCCCTCCCCCTTGTCGTGGCAGGGGGAGTCTCCTGCTTTCTCAATCCCGAACCCATTGCCCCATTTATCGATTGTTTTCTAATTGGCGAAGCCGAAGCGCTGGTGGCGCCGTTTTTCTCGCGTTTCGAACCAGGCCGGGAGCGGAATGAATTCCTGCTGCAAGCGGCGCGTGAAATACCCGGTGTTTATGTGCCGGCCTTTTACGAAGACCGCTACCACGAAGACGGTACGCTGGCGGCGATCACCCCGACCCGTCCGGTGCCCGAAAGGGTTCGACGGGTCCATATGGCCGACATTCGTTCAGTGGCCACCCACAGCACCGTGATCACCGAGCAAACCAGTTTTGCCGATGCCCACCTGATCGAGGTGAGCCGGGGCTGTCCCCATGGGTGTCGGTTCTGCGCGGCGGGTTACGTCTACCGTCCCCCGCGTTACCGGCCGGTAGAAGCCTTGATGGCATCCATGCGCCACGGGGCCGGGCGAACGGCCAAAATCGGACTGATGGGAGCGGCCGTATCGGACCTGCCCGACCTCACAATGCTCTGTGATTGGGGGGCCCGCAACGACCTGCAACTGGCGTTCAGCTCCCTGCGGGCCGATGCCCTGGATGATACCCTTGTGGCCGCGCTGCAATCCGGCCGCCTGAAGACCGCCACCATCGCGCCCGAGGCCGGATCCGAGCGGCTGCGCCAGGTGATCAACAAGGGCCTGGATGAAACCACCATCCTGCGGGCGGCCGAAAAGCTGGTGGCCGGCGGCATTCCCAATCTGAAGCTCTATTTTATGGTGGGATTGCCTACGGAAACCGAGGCGGACGTCGCCGACTTGGTGGCCCTGGTCAAACGTATCAAACAGCAATTCCTGACATCCAGCCGCGCCCTGGGCCGCATGGGCACCATCACTGTCAGCCTCAACTGCTTTGTGCCCAAGCCGTTCACCCCCTTTCAGTGGGTGGCCATGCAAGGGGTGCGCGAGCTGAAAGGGCGGATCAAAACCATCAAGGCCGGGCTCAAAAATGTGGCCAATGTGCGGGTCAACGCTGATGTGCCGCGTTGGGCCTATATACAGGCTCTGCTGGCGCGCGGTGACCGCCGGGTGTCCCGGTTGCTGTGCCAGACCATGAAAAATGGTGACAACTGGCCCCAGACTTTCAAAACCGCTGCCGTCAACCCGGCATTTTATGTGGAGCGGGTCCGTCAGCAAAACGAACTGCTGCCCTGGGAAGTGCTCGACAATGGCTTGGACAAAGACTTCCTCTGGCGGGAGTACCAGCGTGCCTTGAACGCCAAGTCGACGCCTGACTGCCCTGCGGACCCGCAGCATTGCCGGCTGTGCGGGGTGTGTGAGGGGGGTGGGGCGAGGATGGCGGGGGCGGTTTAAAGAGATCGTGTAAAGGGTCAAGTTTTAAGTTGTGGATCGGGGCGATTTTTGTTTTTTTTATGATCAGTTGGACTGCGGATGGTTTCGATTTGCTTCAAAGAGAAAAGTCAGCCATGATGTTTTGCGCAGCGGGTCGTTGCTTTTCCGCGACTTGTGGCGCCGTTTAATGGCAATAGCGGGTTTTAGGGATGAACATAAGGGGGCGGAATGCATATTGGATTTATTGGGGCCGGGAAGGTGGCGACGGCGTTCGGGCGCTATTTGCGAACCTGCGGGGTGGCCATCAGTGGCTATTTCGATCATCACGCGGACAAAGTGGCGCATGCCTGCCGGGGCACCCACAGCCGGATCTGCCGGGACGCGGCCGAGGTGGCGGCTATCAGCGATATCGTTCTGATCACCACAAGGGATGACCAGATCCAGGGGGTGTGCGAGGCGCTTTGCCGGGATGCGGCCGTCGGACCACAGCACCTGGTGGGCCACATGAGTGGTGCGCACGCATCGTCGATCCTGGTGGATGCGGAGCGTCTGGGGGCGGCGGTTTTCAGCCTGCATCCGCTGCAGGCATTTGCCCAGGAAGACAAAGCACTGGCCGATCTGCCCCACACCTATTTCAGTATCGAGGGCAACGACGCGCGCCTCAAAGCCGTGGAGAAGATTCTGGAAAAAACCGGCAACCGCCACTTTCGCATTCGTCCGGAAGACAAAAAATGTTATCACCTCGCCGCCTGTGTGGTCTCCAACTACCTGGTGACGCTCATGGCCTACGGCATGGCGGCTCTGGAACAGAGCGGCATTCGTCCCAAGGAGGGTTTCCAGGCAATGATGCCGCTGATCCAGGGCACCCTGGCCAATATCGCCGAGGTCGGGTCCGCCAAGGCCCTGACCGGTCCCATCGCCCGGGGGGATGTCTCCACCGTGCGCCACCATCTGGAGGCCCTGTCGAGGCCCGAACTGTCCGAATTGAAGGCGTTTTATACCTATCTTGGTGAGAAGACCCTGGATTTGGCACGTCAGGACGTGCTACAAGATTTGAGTAAGGCCGACGCCGTCGCACAGGCACTCAAAAAAGGCTGACCGGTCCGGGGAGCATCGGATCACAAGCCGGAAGGAGCATATCATGGCAGCGGACAAATTCACCGTCCAGTCGTTCCGGGCCGCCAAAGCGGAAAAACGGCCCATCAGCATGTTGACCGCCTACGATTACACCACGGCCTGCCTGCTGGACGAGGCCGGGGTGGACAGCATCCTGGTTGGAGATTCTTTGGGCATGGTGATGCTGGGGTATGAAAACACCTTGCGCGTCACCATGGATGAAATGATTCACCACACCCGGGCCGTGGCCCGCGGAACACGCAAGGCCCTGTTGATCGGCGATATGCCTTTTCTGTCCTACCACGTGAGCGTGGAGGAGGCGGTTCGCAATGCCGGCCGTTTTATTCAGGATGGGGGCGCCGAAGCGGTCAAGCTGGAGGGCGGGGCCGCTGTGGTGGAGAAGGTGCGGGCCATTGTGAAGGCGCAGATTCCGGTACTGGGCCATCTGGGCCTGACACCCCAGTCGGTCAATGTTTTCGGTGGATTCAAGGTGCAGGGCAAGGATGTCGCGGCGGCCCGCAATCTGCTGGATGACGCCCTGCTGCTGCAGGATGCGGGCGCTTTCGGTATCGTGCTGGAGTGCGTGCCGGATACCCTGGCCGGATTGATCCGTCAGCGCCTGGACATCCCCACAATCGGCATCGGGGCCGGTCCCGATTGCGACGGTCAAGTGTTGGTGATTCAGGATCTGCTCGGGCTCTATCGCCGTATGCGGCCCAAATTTGTCAAGACCTACGCCGACCTGGGAGATGCGGCGGTGGCGGCCGTCAAAAACTATGTGCAAGAGGTGGCGCAAGGGCAGTTTCCCGCAGCCGAACACAGCTTTCATATGGATGCGCGACTGCTGGAACAGTTATAGCACCATGGCGATGGCGTTCCGGCATTCATGAACAGCGGACAACAGGTCAGATCCATGCAGGTGGTAAACACTAAAACGCAACTGCGCACGGCGTTGCAGCCGGTCCATACGGCAGGCCGAACGGTGGGTTTCGTGCCCACCATGGGGTATCTGCACGACGGCCACATGGCGCTTGTGAAACGGGCGCGACGGGAAAACGATGTGGTGGTCGTCAGCGTCTTTGTCAATCCGACCCAATTCGGCCCCCATGAAGACCTGGCGGCGTATCCCCGGGATCTGGATCGCGATCTGGCCATGTTGAGCGCCGAAGGGGCCGATATGGTCTTTTGTCCTGTCGCGGAAGAGCTCTATCCGCCGGGCTACATGACTTACGTGGAGGTGCAGGGGCCCATGACCCAAACCCTGTGCGGCCGGTCCCGTCCGGGCCACTTCCGGGGAGTGGCCACCATCGTTACCAAGTTGTTTCATCTGGTGAACCCCCGGCGCGCCTATTTCGGGCAAAAGGATGCCCAGCAGGTGGCGGTCATAGCGCAGATGGCAAGGGATTTGGATTTCGATCTCGAGGTGGTGGCCTGCCCCACGGTGCGCGAAGCCGATGGGCTGGCCATGAGTTCGCGCAACACTTACCTGACCCCGGATCAGCGGATGCAGGCGCCCTTGATCCACCAGGCGCTGCAGGCGGCCCGTCGATCCATCGAAGCGGGGGAGCGCAGCGCCTCTGAAGTCATCAAACAGATCA
>JAGTVD010000516.1 GCA_018224505.1 Desulfatitalea sp.
GTAGCGGGGGTGGGGCGCTGCGTCCGCAATAGGGTTTTAGTGACGCTTGAGGGTGTGCGCAGGGTCGCTCGGCCCGAACTGTCTGAACGCAGTGAGTTTGCGGGCCTACCCGGAGCACACCCCTTAGCGGCACTTGAACCCCGTTGCGTGCAGCGACACACCCCCGCTACCGGGTGCACCGTCTCGATGACTACAGGGGTCGCCGCGCTGTTTCGCTGGCTTGGTCCCCATGCCTGGTATGCCTTGATCAAGGCGGTTCACAGACCATCGGCGCTATGCTGCACCGCACCTTGACGGGAGAGGATAAGTTGTTAACTTTATAATATTGTAAACGATAGAATGATTGCCGCAACGGGTGCGGCGCTTGTTTGATGCATCGACTGGGCAAAAGGATGGAGGTGACGTATGCTATCCATCATCTTAAGCATTGTACTCATTGGCTACTATCTGAATTACTGTGTGGGCAACACATCGGAGTGTAAAATCTAACGTTCGGATCGGTTGACAACCCTACCGCTGGGCATCTCCAGATCGATCAAGGGGATGCCCGGTTCTGTTTTCCGCCTTCGGACTTGCGACACCAGCGGTCATGGTACCAACTGGCCAGGGCCGGTGCTTTCTGAAACAGATAGACGCCCATGAAGGCCGTGGCCAGGATATAGATGCCGCTCAATACTCTTAGCTGGGGAACGGCCAGACTGGCGATGATGGCGGAAAACTCCCCCCGATGAACCATGGAAAAACCGGCTCGGCTCGCCACCTTGGGACTCAAACCATAGAGCCGACCGCCGGCGTAGGCCGTGATGATTTTGCCAATAGCCGCCCAGATGATCATGCTCACCAGCAGCGGCACCATGGAAACACCTTCTCCCAGGCTGATGGTGGTGCCGAACCAGAAGAAGAAAAACGGCAGGGTGATATCCCGAACGGGCAGCAACAGGTGCTCCAGTTCGGACGAACGCCCGGTCTCCGAGAGCATCATGCCGGCCAGAAACGCACCCAATATTTCGGACAGCCCCAATGCGATGGCCAGACCGGCGTAGGAAAGAGCGATGCCGGCCGCCATGAGCGGAATGAAATCGCGTTGCAGATGGCGGACCACGAAACTGTTCAGGTGTTTGAATCCGAAATGGCCCAGGAAGATGGCGCCGGCCACCAGCAGAACGATCTTGAGCAGCAGGAGAGCGGCGAATTGAGGGGTGAACGCCTCTCCGAGACGCATGGCGGCGATGAACGAGACCAGCACGGGCGCCACCAGATCCTCGAAGATTAAAATGGCCAGGATGAATTCCGCCTCGGGATTGGCCAGCCGTTTCTGTTCCTGGAGCATTTTGGCCGAAATGGACGAGCTGGTGGCATAGGCCACCGAACCGACCACCAGGGCGCCCATGGCATCCAGGCCAAAAAGCAGCGCCAGGGCCACGGCCCCACCCAGATTCAGCAGGACATCCAGCAGGCCCGAGGGCCAGATCTTCTTGGAAATAGAGACCATCCGGGACAGTGGAAATTCCATCCCCAGGATGAAGAAAAGGATCACAATGCCGATGTCGGCCACGGTGTGGATAACGCCGTTATCCATAAGATGGGTGGAAACGACGACGCCCAATACGATGTAAACCAGGACCGAAGGCAGGCGCAGTTTCTGCGAGGCGAAGCTAACGGCAAAAAAGACGCCGAGAATCAAACCTGCCAGCAACAAGAAAGGGAGGTTCTCCACCGGATGGGCTCCTTATGCTTTACAGAGGTCTTCCAGTGCTTTGACCTGGTCGCGCTTGCCGATGGCCATGAGGGTGTCGCCGGGGCGAATCACTTCGCTGATGTCCGGGCTGCCGATGAGTTCCCCTTCGCGCTGGAGCCCGATGACGGTGCAACCGGTCAAGGTGCGGATCTTGGCTTCGTCGATGCGCTTGTGGGCAATAAGGCAGTCGGGTTTGACCTTGATCCACTCCAGGCGCACATTGCGCAGGAACAGTTCCATGCGGTCGTCGGCCACCGGCTGGTAGTCCACGCCGAGCATGATGGCCCCGATTTTGCGCGACTCTTCGTCGTTGAGCTGAAAGCTGTAATCGGCTTCGTCGTCGTCCGGGTGTTTGAAGTGAAAAAACTCACGCATGCCCTGCTGGTGGATGATGATGACGAAATGGCCGCTGTGGGCGGTATCCAGCGTGTATTTTTTACCGATACCCGGCAGATCGCTGATTTTGACTTCCATGGTCGATCTCCTTGAGGCTCATATGAAAGCGCCCCTTTCCATAGGGGAAAGGGGCGACGATGAATACATCTATCGGGCTCCTGGCAGTTTACACTTCCAGCCAGGAGTCGGAGTAGAGGGTGTTGCCCAGGATGACGTTTACCGTCTTGGCGTAATCCTGCATCTCCTTGGAGAGGCTGGCGATGTCGGGCTGGGTACCGTCCAGCATGCCGTAGATCAGATCCACGATGTCCTGGCGTTTGCCCTTGGCGATGGCGGTCAATTGATCGTCGCGCGGATCGGAAATGACCGAATGCATCCCGCATTTTTGCAGCATGACCATATAGGTCTGGTTCAGGATAGGTCGCAGGTGCTCGGGCGGGCCGTTGGAGATGTTGGACAAGCCGCAGGTGCTTTTGGCGCCCGGGCAGATGTCGGGGATCATCTGCTGGAATTCCATCAGGCTGATGGCCTGGGGCTGTTGGATGTTGACCGGTGTCACAATGCCGTCCACCCAGATTTTTTCATTGGGGATGCCAGCCTCATTGGCGAAATAGAGCAGCTCCACGCACAGCGCGGCGCGTTCGTTCTCATCACGCGGCAGTCCTTCGGGGCCCCACATCAGGGCGATGAAGTCGGCGTTGTGTTCCGCAGCCAGGGGCACCATGCGCTCGTAGCGCTCGGGCCGCACCATGATGGAGTTGACGATGTGGGGGGTGCCGTTGGGGACCTGTTTGATCACCTTCAAGGCCGCCGCGATGGCATCAATATTGGAAGTGTCCAGTGCCAGTGGGATATCGGGCACCACTTCCTGCACCACCTGGACCACCCACGGCATCAGTTCGTGACCGTCTTTCTTGGCCGGTCCGAGATTGATGTCAATGTAGTCCATGCCTTTTTCTTTTTGGAAAAGGGCCTCTTCCTGGATCGGTTTGGCATCGCGCTCCTTATAGGCCTGCCCGATTTTTTTGGATATAACATTCAAACTTTCGCCGATAAGTAACATACAACCTCCCTTATAATTTATTCACAGATATTATGCGTTCACAGATGTGTTTGAGGCGCGTAACGGATCACCGGCCACTGCTTGCCGCATGATCGAGCCGGTTTGTACTAAATTTGCCGGCCCGTTGCAAACATTTTGTCCGGTGCATGGCGTGCGGGGGTGGCCGTCGGGCCACCCCCGCCGGTGGGACTATTTGAATCGCTCTCTGAGAAAACCGGGGATATGGGCCGCTTCACGCGGACCGACAGTGATGGACCAACCGGGCAGTTCCTCTTCGATGTCGCCCACGATGGCCGCTGCATAACCAGGGATGATCAACTCAGTGTGTTTGACCTTGTCCATGATGCCGCTCTTTTTGACAAAAACACCCACATCGTCACCGGCGAACTTGCCGGCGGCCCAGGCGGTGAGCACCGACAGGCCTTCGGAGTCCTTGATCAGCAACCAGGCCGGGACGCGGCTACCTTCGATTTCACCGGAGACGATGAAGTAGGTCAGGGCGAAGTTGGTGGTGACCAGCACCGGCGAATTCTCGTTGGGTGTACCGATTTCGTAGATGCCCTCGGTGACGGTCATGGGCCGCTGCGGGTCGGTGAAGATGTTGAGCCGTTCGAGCAACAGCGGGAAGACGCTCTCACCGGCAAAGTCCGACAGCACCACGATACCGCCGTATTTGGCAATGAAGGTGGCCGCGATCATGGTCTCTACATCCAGGTTCTCGGCCATTTCGCAGGGGAAGGTAATGGTGGGGAAACCCACCGACCGGTTGGCGTTTTTCAGGGCGGCGCGGCGGATCGCGATCATGTCCGCATTGGCCTGCTTGGGTTCACGGCTGCCCGGGTCGAGCACCAGGTCTTTGAGCCCCATGCCGGTCAGCTTGTCGCTCAAAGGCACCAGGGCTTCCACCGAGTCGGCTTTAATGGCCAACGGCAGGTTGTTCTCCTTGGCCAGGGCGCCCATGGCATCCGCATTGTCCGCCGTGGCGGCGTACAGCAAAGGCCGCTTGAAGCCGGCCGCCGCAACGCCGGCTTTCATTACGTCGACGTTTTCGGTCATCAGAATCAGGTTGAATTCCGATGTTTCGGCAACCAGCTTGGCTGCCGCACCGAAGGCAGCGGCATCGCCGTTGGCGTCTTTGAGCGCCACCAGTTCAGGCCGCAGGTTGAGGCCCACACGCTCATACTGCAGAGCGTTCCACCCTTTGAGCTTGGCGGCCAAGGCATCGGCGCCGATGTCCGAAGAGACGGCGGCGGCCAGCAGGGTGGGATTGTAAAAGGTTTTTTCATGGCGGTACTGCACGGTTTCACCGCCGGTGGTGGCTTTGCGCACCCCCTTGCCCACCGCCACCGGGCGAATGGGCGGCGCCGACGCTTCGGCCAATTGGGCGCGGGCCTCGTCGGATACATAGGGGCAGGCATCCAACTCCGCCTTGCCGGATGCCAGGTTCATGGCAAAGGCCAGGCAGGTGGGCACGCCACACTCCTTACAGTTGGTTTTGGGAAGGAGCTTGAAAATCTGAATACCGGTTAATGCCATTGCATTCTCCTTAATCTTATGAGGTGCAGACCCGGAGGCGTTATGGCAGGCGCCTCCGGGTCAACCATATTTCAATGGATCAGCCCACCAATGACGGCATGGACAGGGCCGGATGGCCCTTTTCCTGCAAGAAGGACATGATCTCCTCTTCAGTGGTGCCCACCGTCTCGTCGGCGATCATGTCGACCAGGTTGGGATAGCCCAGCTCCTCACCGCGCTTGATCAGACGATCGCGCAACTCTTCTTTGAGGGATTTGGGCATCCACACCATGCGCAGAAGGCCGCCGTCGCCCTTGAGGAACTTTCTCTGGGTGACATTGAACTTGCTGTGGCCCACGAAGCCCGGCGAAGAAGCACCACCGCCCATGACACCGGCCAGGGTGGTGAACTTCATGCCGCAGGGGGTTTCCCCGGTGTAGTCGCGATGCACGGTCATCACGCCGTTGCATCCCGGCAGCATGGCCGCGATGGCTTCACAGCAGCCGCAGGTGGTCATGGGGTCGTGCACCATGGAGTAGAAGTTGTAATGGGTGACAGCGCCGCGGGATGCCTTTTTAATAAAATCGTTGACACCGGCAAACTGGCCCAACTCGGCATCGAGCACCGCGCCCTTTTCGATGGGCTGGTTGGGGCCGGTGGGATTGATTTCATAGGAGGCCTTGCAATCCATCCAGTTGTAGGCACCGCACAGCCCGGTTCTTTCCGGGGATACGGAACAGACATGGCTGGGGGCGAAGGACTGGCACAGGGTGCAGGAGTA
>JAGTVD010000517.1 GCA_018224505.1 Desulfatitalea sp.
AGCTGACAGATTTCGTGGCCGTTGCCCAGGAGACGGGGGTCGCTATGCACACGCCGCCTTTTCTGCTTCGTGACCGTCGCCAGTTGAAAACGATGTTCGACTTTCACCGTGCCCGGATTGACAACCCCGTAGCGGTGATGGCCAATGAAGTGGAGCCCTTGACCCATCTGCAGCGCAGGATCTCCCGGCTTTGCTGGACGCCGCGCTTCCGTCTGCGGGCCCGGATCTTCCGTAGTCTGCTGGCCAGAACCGAACTGGATTTCGAAACCGACTACCAGCAGTATGCCATTGCCGATGAGAGCAAACCCCAGCATATCGGACGGCCCCTTCTGGTCCGCGGCCGCTCCCGCAAGGTGGGCATCTTGTTGTGTCACGGCTATCTTGCGGCACCGGCTGAGGTGCAGACTCTGGCACAATATCTGGGCGATAAAGGGTATTGGGTATTCGCGCCCCGGCTCAAAGGACATGGCACGGCACCGGAGGATCTGGCGCGTTGTTCCTACAAGGATTGGATACGCTCGGTGGAAGAGGGGTACCTGTTGATTCGCAATTGCTGTCAGCGGGTGGTGGTGGGCGGTTTTTCCACTGGCGCAGCGCTGGCGCTGGAACTTGCCAGCCGGGTGGAGGGTTTGGCCGGGGTCTTTGCCGTGGCGACGCCCCTGCGCCTGCAATATGCCGCATCCAGATTGGCACCGGTGGTCGATACCTGGAATCGGTTAATGGGCAAAGTCCATTGGGAGGAAGCCAGAAAGCTGTTCGTTGAGAACCAGCCGGAAAACCCTGACATCAACTACCTGCGCAATCCCATTTCCGGCGTACGGGAATTGGAACGCCTCATGGATCTGGTGGAACCCCATCTGGCCGAGATCACCATTCCCGCTTTGGTGGTGCAATCCTCGGACGATCCTGTGGTCAACCCCAAGGGCTCCGAACGCATATTCCAACTGCTTGGATCCGAAGATAAACGGTATGTGATGTTTGATATGAAACGGCACGGCATTTTGCGGGGCGACGGCTCCCACCGCGTCCACCATACCATCGGCAACTTTGTGGATTACATTCCCAGATAGCTCCACAAGTTTTGGGCTTTGATATGGTTGCCGATGCGGCGCTGAATCCGGCCGCGAAGCGCTTTGGACTTGGTATGAATGAAGGTGCGGCCGTAACGAATGTTTTTTTCGATCAGGTCCGGACAATTGCCGATACTCGAGCGCAGCTTCATGCTGTTGGTGGTCACTTTGTGCAACAGAGGGATCTCCTTGCCGACCACCTGGCTGCTATTGTCGCGGATGGCATCCAGAAAGTCATGCCGGTTTCCGGCGCACGAGGCGAAACTGACCGCCCGTCCCATGTGGTGCAAGGCATGACCGTCGCTGCCGCCCACCATGGCCTTGCCCAGGTTGAATCCCAGGACAGCGCACTTCAGATTCCACTTGTTCATATTGTTGGCGTTGATCACCTCCACACCGTCCACCACACCGAGCATTTGGTTGACCTGCGCTTCAGAGAACTGCAAATTGCATATGCCGGTATACATTGCACAGAAGGGGTGGGGGAAGATGATGACACAATGATAGCGGCGCGCCCGCTCGATGGCCTCGGCCATGGTAATACGCAGGGAGTGCATAACGCCCTGTCCCATATGGGGAGCTACTTCCCGATCGTAAAAACGCTGCAAATCCCTTGTGTTGTAAAAATAGACCAGCAGGTGTGACCCTTCAGACACGGTCAGTTCGATCCCCGGTATCGTTAAGAGATCGTCATACGCATCGATTTCCAGGGCGCCCCGGATTTCGTTATGATCGGTGATGGCAATGCCGATGCCCAGCTTGCGGGCGCGGGCGGCAATTTTGGGGATACCATTCAACCCGTCGGAGTAGGTGGAGTGAAAGTGAAGGTCCACCACGGTATGATTTTCATTGAGTTGGGTCAGATCGGGCTTGGCGAATTGAACACGGTCATTGGCATGCATCAAGTATAGCTCCCTTGTTGAATTTGGCACCTGGGAATTGGGCGTGCACAGAAGCGGATCGTACGCATGCGGTCACCCGATGCCAAATCGCTTCATCTTTAATCCAGTTCGATGGTTTATTCAAGATTTTTTGCCTACCACGCAATTCTTGCCTTTGTGTTTGGCTTGGTATAACGCTTGGTCGGCGCGGCCGATGAGGTCCACGACGGTATCGCCTTTTTTATACGCGGTCACCCCGATGCTGATACTGAGTGACAGGTAGTTATCGGTCTGGGCTTCACTGGTGGCATACCGTACCGATGCGATGGTATTGCATATCTGCTGCCCCTTTTTGAGGGCGTGGCGAAACGCGGCGCCCTCCAGCAGGATGGTGAATTCCTCACCGCCGAAGCGGGCCAGGAAATCCTCACTGCGAATGGCATTACGCAATTTCTGGGCCATGGCGATCAATACCCGGTCACCGATGATGTGCCCATGATTATCATTGATTACCTTGAAGTCATCCACATCGATCATCAACAGGCAAAAATCACTGCTGACAATTTGACCCCGTGTGATCCGTTCGGCCAGCTCATCGTCAAGCGCCTGACGGTTGTAGATACCGGTCAAAGCGTCGGTCAACGTCTTCTCGCGGGCCTTTTCCAGTTCACTTTGCAGGCTTTGCACCTGCCCGGCCAGCAGTTGGATCTGGCGTTGTTCCTGATCCTGCTTCGTATGCACCAGGCCCCGCATCTGTTCCACTTCCACCTTCAGGGCATTTTTGATCTTCTTGATGTCGTCCAGGCCGCTGAGGGCGATTATTTTGTCGCTTTGATCATAGATGTGTTCATAGAACTCGCGGTTTTCAACATTGAGATTGGCCATGGCCCGGGTGAGCAAGTCGATGATATCGCGCAGCTCTTTTTCCCGATCCTCCAGATAGGCGCGCTGGCGGTCGACGAAGGTCAGCATTCTCTCTTTCTGGTTGTCGAAGTGGCGATCAAGGCGCTTGGGTTTCTCGTCACTCTGGAACCGCTCGTTCAGGTCCAGCAGATCTTCTTTGAAGCGGTCCGACTGTATCTCTTTGATATCCAGAGCGAATGCGTTCAGCAGGTGCAGCAGCACCGTGACCGTGCGCTGCAATACGGCACTGCGCTCTTCCAAAAGATCCGCTTGTTCGGTTATCCGCTGCACATCGCGCGCTTCGGTATCCAACGTTTTGCGTTTGAAAAAGTTCATCCGGCCTC
>JAGTVD010000518.1 GCA_018224505.1 Desulfatitalea sp.
ATGCTCGACTTCATGCAGCGCCGGGTGGAGATGCTGGTATGCACCACCATCATCGAGTCGGGACTGGATGTTGCGGGGGCCAACACCATATTCATCAACCGCGCCGACCATTTCGGTCTTGCGCAGATCTACCAATTGCGCGGCCGGGTGGGACGGGGTGATGAGCAAGCGTATGCATATCTGTTCATTCCGCCTGAAACCACATTGACCAAGGACGCCCAGAAACGGCTCAAGGTACTCATGGAACACAGCGATCTGGGTTCCGGTTTTCAGATCGCCATGAGCGACTTGAAAATCCGTGGGGGCGGGACCATGCTAGGTGCCTCCCAGTCAGGGCACATCGCCGCAGTCGGCTATGAGATGTTTTTGCGTTTGATGGAAAGCTCCATCGCTGATATGAAGGGAGAACCGCTCGAGGAAAGCCTTGAGCCGGAAATTAATCTGCCACTGGCGGCCTTTCTGCCGGAACACTATGTCGCCGATATTGATCAACGGCTCTCCCTCTACCGACGCCTTGCGCGAATGAGGGACCTGAAGGAAGTCAGTGCCCTGAAAGCCGAAATGGAGGACCGTTTCGGTCGCCTGCCGGACGAGGCGAACAACCTGCTGCTCAAAATCATGTTGAAAATATTGGCGGTGCGCGCCGGTTGCAAACGATTAGATTTGCAGGACATCCATCTGCAGCTGCAATTTTCCGAGATCCATCAGCGCAAGCCGTTCGGTATCGTCGAGATGGTGGCCGCCGCCGGCAATCGCTGCCGGTTTACCCCCGATCATCTTTTTAAGGCCACGCTCATTGCCGGCCCGCCGAACAGCCTGGTGGCCCAGATCAAAAACCTCTTGATCGAAATTGCCCGCCATGTTAACGATTAAATTTCTAAATAAATAGATAGTTTGTGCCGTAGGGAGGCGTGATTTGAACGTTTTGCCACAAGTGCTGCCGAAGGCCGCTTGGCGGGCACTTTACCTGCTTGTGCTTTTCGAACTGATGTTCAGTGCCGGTTGTTCGCGGGAAAAGGTCCAGAATGATGTGCTGATTCAAGTGAAACAATTGGTGATCACTCTGACCGAGTATGACCAGTCGGTCCGGATGGCCAAAGAAGAGGCGTTTCCCGGCGGGGGGCAAATCGATCCTGAAATGTTGGGTGATTTGCATCTGCGGGTGTTGAACCAGTTGAGCGAAGAGTTGGTGCTGGGCGCTTATGCCGCGGATCACGGGATCGCGGTGAGCCCCCTGGAATTGGATGCCGCCGTTGCCGCCATCAAGGCCGATTATCCCGATGACACTTTCGAAGAGACATTGCTGGAGAATGCCGTTTCCTTTCCTTTATGGCAAAGACGGTTGAAAGCGCGGCTGCTCTCCGAGAAGGTGATCCAACAGGCATTGGTGGACCGGGTGGATATCACGTCCGAGGATGTGACGGACTATTATCAAACCCATTTTCCCCAAGGCATACCGGCAACCGAAGACAGCGATGATATCCATCAGCGTATCGTCACCCATTTGCGCCGCCAGAAGGGGGAGGCGGCCTACCAGGCGTGGATTGCAGATCTGGGAGAGCAGTATTCGGTGGTCATCAACCAATCGGTATGGGAGAGTTGGATGGCGCGCACGCAATGAGGTGGCGCGGAAAATCCGGCAGGGCCTGGTGGTTCGCGAGCGTTTGCCGGTTTAAAAGGCTTGTCATTACAACGAAGTGATTGCAGCGCAAGCCCAGAAGTTGAAGTGGAAAGCGAAAGTAATCGGTTTTTTTTGGATTGCAATCATACTAAGGAGCAGATGCGTGTCGATCCGATTTCAAATGATCCGTCGCCGGTTCTGGTGGGCGATAATGGTGTGTGTTGTGTTTTCGATATTGGCCGCTGGGCCGTTGCAGGCCGAACTGGTGGATCGTATTGTGGCTATCGTCAATGATGACATCATCTTACGCTCCGATTTGGAAAAAGCCATGGCCCCTATGCGCGCGCGCCTCAAACAGTCGGGTTATTCGGATGCGCGGATCGCACTATTGCTGCATAGCGAACAATCCGCCATTCTCGAGCAGATGATCACCGACACCTTGACGGATCAACAGGCCCGACGGCACGGTATCACGGTTGATGAAGCCGAGGTGGACGCGACCATTGCCCGTATCAAACAGATGAACAACATGTCCGACGAGGACCTGCTGCGGATGCTGCAGCTGGAGGGGATGACCTATGAAATGTACCGCAGCCATCTCAATGAGCAATTGTTGCGTTCGCGTATCGTCAACCGCGAGGTCAGATCCAGGATTGTCATCACCGATGAAGCAGTGCGGGCTCATTACGAGGCCAACCGGGAGCGTTACGCCGGACAGACCCAATACCACCTGAGGCATATCCTGATGCGGGTATCCTCCCCCGCACCTGTTGAGCGTCAGCAGGTCTCGGCGGAAATGCAAGACTTGTATCGGCGTTTGCAGCAGGGCGAAGCCTTCGAAGAATTGGCGCGATCATATTCCCAGGCGGCCACTGCCCGGGATGGCGGTGATCTGGGACTCTATGCGAGTCGGCTGCTGGCCGAGCCGGTGCGGGAGGCGCTACAGGGTTTGCAGGCCGGTCAGTTTACGGACGTTGTGGAAACCGAACAAGGATACCAGCTGTTCTATGTGGAAGAGGTGGTCCATGCGGGCGGCCGAAGTTTGGAAGAAATGCGGACGGAGATTCAGGAAAAACTCTACACTGAAATGGTGGACGAGCGATTTGATTCCTGGTTGACGGCCTTGCGCCAGCGGGCGCATATTCAGATTATTAATTAGTGTCCACCCTGCCTGGACACGAATCAGCGCGTGCCATTGAAGGGTGCCGCCTATGAACGATCAACCGATCGATTTCGGTCCCTATCTGCAAAGCCAACGTCGCGCCAAGGGGATGGCCCTGGAAGCGGTGGCGCGGAAAACCAAAATAAGCTTGAGCTGCTTGCGCCAAATTGAAAGCGAGGATTGGGACCAACTGCCGTCACCCATTTTCGTGAAAGGATTTGTGCGTGCCTTTGCGGAAGCGGTGGATGCGGATGTGCACGATGCCCTGGCGCGTTTCGCAGCCAATCATGCCATGCAGGTCCGTGTGGCTCAGAGTCAGCAGCCCATCGAAAAACCCACCGGGTTTTGGGGGCGCATTGCGCTGGCCGCACTGTTGCTCGCTTTGCTGATTGGTGGAACGCTCTACGTGACCCGGCAATTGGAACGGGCCGCACCACCGCTGGCATCCGAAGATTCCGCCACGGCTGAACAGGCGTTGCCATCGGCGAACGAAAACAGCCAGGACGTGCAAGCCGAGGACGCATCGGTTAGCCCACCGGCTCCTACAACGTCCTCGGCCCCCCCAGCGATCGAGGCGCCGTTGCCTGGATCGCCCTTATCCGATACGAAAAAAGATCAGACAGTTGTCATACCGGCCCCAAGCCCGGCCGAATCACCGTCGGTCGGGACTCAGATGCCCGCTGCGCCTGCGGACCCATTGCCGGCGCAAGAGGCGGTGGTCCAGCCACCGCCGGCCAGCACCGCGGCGCTGGTGCTTGAAATCACTGCCGTGGAGACCACCTGGGTCAGCGTCACGCAAGACGAGCGCCCAGCCCGTGAGATGATTCTCAGATCGGGCGACACCGTAACACTTAAAGCCGAAACCGGCTACGCGCTGATTATCGGCAATGCCGGTGGGGTGCGCCTGCGGCTCGATGACCAGCCGGTATCCGTTCCTGGCCGCAGTGGCCAAGTGGCGAGGCTCCGCCTGCCGTGATTCCCAGTCCAAACCGATGACCGCAATGAGCCATGTCAGCAATGCCGCCATCGTATTGCGTCGGCGCGAATACGGGGATTTCGATCTGATACTGACCGTATTGACCGAGGATCATGGGGTTCGCACCCTGATCGCCAAATCCGCAAAAAAAAGCACCAAGCGGTTTCCGGGTATTCTGGAACCTTTTGCCGGTTTGCAGATCGTCTACCGACAGGGCCGGGCTAACGGTATGGCGGTCTTGGAAGAGGCCACCCTGGAACGCGCCCTGGGGGAGGTGCGGTCGGACGTCATCAAGACGGCCTATGCTAGCTACTGGTCAGAGCTGGTTGCCCTCTGGTTGGAAGACGGCCAGGCGCGGCCCGACATCTACCGCCTGTTGGCCTTCGTTCTGGAAGCGTTGGCGGAAGGGAAATTGTCCGATGCCGTGCTGAGTCTGCTGTTTCAAATGCGCTTTATCGGCCAGGAAGGCCTGCAGCCGGTGCTGGAGCGTTGCACATGTTGCCAAACCGCTGTGGAGGCCTTGGGTCAGCAACGCTTCTGTGTTGATTTGGAAAGGGGAGGGGTGGTGTGCAGCAGTTGCCCATCACCTGAAGACAGCCGGTTGCATGTCACCAAGGGTACGCTCAAACAACTGCTGTGGCTGGCCAGCGGTGATTTGAAGCAGGCGATGCGGGTGCGCTTCGCCGCCCATGTGATGCAAGAGGCCACCGCCTTTCTGGAGGCCTTCGTGCCCTACCATATCGGCCGGATCCCAAAGAGCCTGGCATTTTTGCGGCAAATTAGAGGTGGTGTGAAAGCCTGAATGCGGACGGGGCTTTGCGCGCACTGAACAGATGGAGTGATTATGGAATCGATGCATTCACTGCTGGGCGATGGCCCGGTCGAAGCTTCGGCGCCCTGTCGCATCGACATGGGGGGCACCCTGGATTTGAGTACATTTTACTTGCCGCTGCAGCCCCTCGGACCGTGCACCTTCAACGCAGCGCTCAATCTGCGCACCCGGGTAAGGTTACTGCCGCATACGGTGGGTAAAATCAAGATCAGCGCCACCGGCTTTGCAGAAACGGAAGTGGACGCTGCCGCCGTGCCCTTCGGCCCGCCATTAGGGTTGATGATGGCCGTGGCCGCTTATTTCGGTGCCGAAGGGGTGCACATCCACATCGATTCCGCTTCGCCGCCGCGCAGCGCCCTGGGAGGCTCGTCGGTGGCTGCGGCGGCGCTCATCTGGGCTTTTTGTAAACTGCTGGCCCGCCAAGGCCGGCCGATGCCCGGGCCGTCCGCCGTGGCATCACTGGCGCACGCCATCGAGCAGGGGGTGTCCGGGGCGATCTGCGGCATGCAAGACCAGTTGGCCGCCGTCTACGGCGGGGTCAATGGCTGGTATTGGTCCGGCATGCTGCAAGGCGCCGCCTTCCAGCGCCGACCGATTCCGGCGGTCGGGGATGCTGCGGCTTTCTCGCGGCAACTGCTCGTGGCCTATTGCGGCGTGCCCCATGTGTCCGCGGATATCAACGGCACCTGGGTGCGCGATTTCCTGGCAGGCCGCCACCGGGATCTGTGGCACGAAATTGTCCTCTGCAGCCGCGGTTTTATCGACGCGCTGGCCGAAGGCCGCCTGGCAAAGGCGCGGGAGTTGATGAATCGTGAAACGGATCTGCGATGCCGGATGACGCCCGAAGTGCTGGACGATATCGGCCGCCAGTTGGCGGACACTGCCCGCCGGGCCGATTGCGGCGCCCGATTCACCGGCGCAGGCGGCGGCGGCTGTCTCTGGGCGCTGGGAAGCGCGGCAGGCATCGATGCTTTGCGGCCGGAATGGGCGCGGATCGTTGACCAACGGGAGCAAGCCTGCATACTGGAGGCAGCCGTGGACCCCGAGGGTCTCTTGTGATTCGTCGGCGATAATGGTATTAGGGGGCCGCGCAAA
>JAGTVD010000519.1 GCA_018224505.1 Desulfatitalea sp.
CATTCCCGCCACGGTGGCCATCGAGCAGGAAATCGCACCTAATGTGGCGGCCATCCTGGCCAATCCCATCCAGATCCATCAGGTGGTCATGAATCTGTGCACCAACGCCGCGCATGCCATGCTGCCCGATGGCGGGTTGCTGCGGGTTTGCCTCGATCATTGGCGGATGGACAAGGAGGCGTTGAGCCAACATGGCCCGATTGCGGCGGGCGACTATGTGCGCCTGCGGGTTTCGGACACCGGTACCGGCATGTCCGCGGAGCTGGTGCAACGCATCTTCGAACCCTTTTTCACCACTAAACCCCAGGGTGAAGGGACCGGCATGGGGCTCTCGGTGGTGCTGGGCGTGGTGCAGGCCCACGATGGGGCCATCCGGGTGCGGAGCACACCGGGCGAAGGCTCCTGCTTTGAGGTGCTGCTGCCGGTGGCGACACGGACGGCACCGATGGATATGACGGCAGCCGGACCGCCCCCCGGGGGAACGGAACGGATCCTGCTGGTGGACGACGAAAGCGCCCTGCTCCACATGGGCAACCAGGTGCTATCCAAACTGGGTTACCGGGTGACCGTCGCCCAGGATCCGAGGGAGGCGCTGGCGCTGTTTGACCGGGAACCCCGGGCCTTCGACCTGGTGATCACCGATCTGACCATGCCCCATCTCATCGGAACCGAATTGGCCCGCCGGCTGCTGGCCATTCGACCCGATTTGCCCATCCTGCTGTGCACGGGCTATGGAGATGCGGTGGCCAACGGCGACCTTCAAACGCTGGGCATTCGCGAGCTGATTCTCAAGCCCCTGCTTCGAAGTGAGCTGGCCGTCGCCATCCGTCGGGCGCTGGCCGCGAATTGAATATTATCCCAGTCCCAGCAGACGTCCGCCCTGGTAGATGATCAAGGCCATCAGCCAAGCCATGCCCGTGCTGTAAACAATGCTGAACATCATCCATTTGATCGACCCGGTCTCTCGCCGGATGGCGGCGACCGTGGCCACGCAAGGCATGTAAAGCAGCACAAAAACCATCATGGCCATGGCGGAGAGGCCGGTCATGCCCGAGGCGCGCAATGCACCCCGCAGGGCCTGTTCCGTCGACTGCTCGTCATCTGTGATGGCGTAGAGTACGCCCAGGGTGCTTACGACGATCTCCTTGGCCACAAACCCGCTTAACAGCGCGATGCCGCCGCGCCAATCCACGCCGATGGGGGCGAAAAAAGGCGCCATGCCATGCCCCAGCCGTCCGAGCAGGGATTGCTCGGCCTGGGTGGCCTGAGTGCGACGTTCCAGATCGGCCAATGCATCGCTGCGCCAGGTCTCGAGGGCATCCTGTTCCTCTTCACCGGTCTGGACGGCCGATTGTGCGACGAAACGGTCCTCGATCCGCGCCTGATCCACCGCGTGCCGCTCCTGGATTTCGGTCGGCCGGGGAAAATTGGCCAGCCCCCAGACCACCACCGAACCGATCAGGATGACGCCTCCCATGCGCTTGATGAAAATTTTGCTGCGATCCCACATATGAATGGTCAGACTTTTCAGCATGGGAATGCGGTAGGGCGGTAATTCCATGACAAAGGGCGCATCGGCGCCCCGGAACAGAACGGATCGGAAGAGCCGCCCGGTGGCGATGGAAAAGACGATGCCGATCAGATAAATCGCAAAGATCACCGTGCCGGCCTTGGCCCCGAAGAAGGCGCCGGCCAGGATGGTGTATACCGGCAGTTTGGCGGAGCAGGACATGAAGGGCGTAATGAGAATGGTCAGAATCCGGTCTTTCTGGCTCTCCAGGGTGCGGGTGGCCATGATGGCCGGTACATTGCAGCCGAAACCCATGAGCATGGGGATGAACGATTTGCCGTGCAGCCCCACCAGGTGCATGATTTTGTCCATCAGGAAGGCGGCGCGGGCCATGTAACCGGTGTCTTCGAAAAGGGCGATGCAGAAAAAGAGGATCAGGATATTGGGCAGGAAAACGGCCACCGTGCCGACGCCCTGGATTATGCCGTCCAGCACCAGTTCCTTGAGCAGCCCGTCGGGGAGCAGATATCCCATCCCGGCCGCCAGCAGGCCGAACCCTTCCTCGATCACCACCTGGGGATATTGCCCCAGCGTAAAGGTCAGCTGAAACATGGCCCAGATGAAGAAAAAGAAGATGGGCATGCCCACGAAGCGATTGGTCAGCACCAGGTCGATGGCGCGCGAGATATCCACCCGCTGGATGGTGGTGGTGGTCAGCACCTCTTTGATGATGCCGGAGATGAACCCGTAGCGCTCGTCAGTGGTGACGATTTCAGGCTCGTCATTGAAGCGGTCCGACAGATAGTCCCGTTGCTTGCGGGCGGCCGCCAACAGCGCGGCGCCGCGCTCACCGGCCAGGGCCGCCACCCGCTCCTGGACGATGGTATCGTTCTCGATCAGCTTGATCGCGGTCCACCGGGGGTGATAGGGCAGCGCATCCTCCATCTGCGCGTCCAGCACCTGCTGGAGCGCCTCGATGGCTTTTTCCACTTCCTGGTTGTAACGCACCTTGCGTTTTTGGGGTACGTCCTTGTCGGAAAGCGCCAGGTCCACGGCGGCCGACAGCAGTTCGTCGATGCCCTGTTGCCGGTTGCCCACGGTCTGCACCACCGGTACATCCAGCAATTCGGACAATTTGGGGGCGTCGATTTTGGCCCCCCGGGCCGTGGCCAGATCCATCATATTGAGAGCAAACACCACCTTGCAATCCAGCTCCCGCAGCTGGGTGGCCAGGTAGAGACTGCGCTCGAGATTGGAAGTGTCGATGATGTCGATGACCACATCGGGGCGGTCATCCAGGATGAAGTTGCGGGCAACGATCTCTTCGATGGAAAAGGGCGTGAGGCTGTAAGTGCCGGGCAAATCCACAATTTTAAGGGTGTGGCCCCGCCATTGGATCACCCCCTCTTTCTTTTCCACCGTCACACCCGGCCAATTGCCGACTTTCTGGCGAGTGCCGGTCAGGGCGTTGAAGATGGTTGTTTTGCCCGAGTTGGGATTGCCGGCCAGGGCGATGGTCAAAACGCGGTGTGCCATGTGCGGATTCTTCATTGAATATCATCCACGATGATTTCGGCGGCCTCCTCCACGCGCAGTGAAATATGCATGCCCCTGACGATCAGCTCAATGGGATCCTTCAGGGGCGCGTACTTTTCCACATGCACACGCACGCCCTTGAGCATGCCCATTTCCAGAATCCGGCGCCGCAGCGCACCGCTGCCGCCGACGCGCTCGATCACCGCCGAATGGCCCTGCTTGACTTCACTCAACCGTACGGACATCGCACCACTCCATCTATCGCCGGGTCAGGGGAACATCGCGTCCATCCATAAATGCCATCTGAGTAAAACGGGGACTCTAATGGTGGGGGGGGTCTATGTCAAGAAGCAATCAGGCGCTTTCGGGGGGGTCGGTGTTGCGGGGGGGTGGGATATATTGGCGCGATACCTGCTCGTCTTTTAAAAAATCGTAAAGCCGGCCGCTGTAGCGGCACTGGATCATGTCACGGATTTTGCGCATCAGATATTCCCGGGTGACGCCTTCACCGTCAATTCCCAGCCGGAAGGCCAGCATCCTCTGGAGGGCCACGTCGTCCTGATCCCGTGACGGCACCATGCGCATGATATTGCGCAACATGGTATGCATCGGCCCACCACGCTCCTCGATGGCGATCACTTTCTCGTCCTGCATGCCCTTGCCTCCATCCACACCTGGGGTGCCCGACTGTCAAAGGGCATCCATTTTGTCGACACCACATACCACTTGCCACGTATCCGTCGAATGACACATCAGTGGCAAATTCATAAATCGTATAATAAGGGGTCGACAGGGATTTGCAACGCAGGAACTGATTTTTTAGGCGCACTAACGAAAACTCTTCACCCGTTCGCGGCGACTGACAATCTCCACGATGCGGATGCCGTACTTCTCTTTTTCCACCACCACCTCTCCCTTGGCGATCAGGGTCTCGTTGATCAGGATGTCCACCGGCTCACCCTCCAGTTGAACCAACTCCACCACCGATCCATGCCCCAATTTGAGCACATCGTGGATACGCTGGTGGGTGCGTCCCAGCTCCACGGTCAGCTCCAGGGGAATTTCCATGATCAGGCTCAGGTTGCGCAGCTCATCGTCCAGCTCGGCGCCGTCCGCCTGGCGGGCGTCCCCACTGCCGGCCGCCTGGCCGTCCGCCCCCTGCCGGTCATCGGCCCGCACATCGTCCCGCTTGATGCCCGCATCCACGATGATGGTGCTGCCCCCGCAGGAGAATAGAAAGCGCTGGGTCTTGATGATGTTCAGGGCTTCAACGCGGAAATCGCGGCCATTGGTGATTGCAGGCGTGGACAACACACAGGACAGTCCGGCATCCACGAAAGCGGATTTGAGGTTGCCGCCGATGATGTTGCTCATCTCCCGGAGCACATCGAACACCTCTTCGTCACTCTCAATATCCGCCTCGTCCATTTGAAGCATGGACGCGGTCATTTTGCGCGCAAAGTCATCATTGACTTGGATGTTGAACAACCCCTGCACATCACCGGCGAAGGTGACGCTGCCCACCGTCCGCATCTCTTCCCGGAAGCCCGGCGGGACCTCGGCGATGTTCTCCGTTTCCATGGACAGCATGGTGTAGAACACATCAATGACCGCGTTGATGACCGTGGTGGGGATATCCACCGAATTGATCTTGGCGCGGATCTGGTCGCCGTCCAAACTGGCCATTCCAGCGATTTCCGCCCGGGCGCCGATATCCTCCTTGAGGGTGATTTCGACCAGGATCTCCTGTTTCTTGTATCTGAAGATCCATTTGTGCAGATCGCCCATCTTGCTCGGTTCGATTTTGAAATCGGAGCCCCGGGTAATTGATGGCGTGGAGATGACACATGCCAGATCGGCATCCAGAAAATCACTTTTCAGGTTGCCGGAGATGATGTTGGCCAGCTCGCCCAGAACATCCTTGACCTCTTCCTGATTGTCGAGCCCCTCCTCCTCGATGCCCAGCATGGCAGCGGTGATGTGGCGCGCAAACCCCTGGCTGACATGCAGGCTCAAGGTGCCGACCACCTCACCCGCAAAGTGCACGGCTCCCACCAGGCGCTGCTCGTTGAGGCCGGGGTCGGTCACCATACCGACCTTGGCCAACGTCATGTCGAGCATGGTTTCGAATGTCTCGATCACGCAATTGGTGATTGTTTTTTCAACAGCCGTGATTCGGATTTTTTTCATCCAATGTCATCCCCAACAAATGTGGTCCCCGGCGCCTGCATGATGGCCATTGTCACATATTTGACAGACCTGTCACCTTTATACCGCTCATCGACCGGCAACAGGCTCTATCAGGGCCAAAACAGCTTGTCGCCCGGCCTGTTCACCGGCGATCATGCGTACGGCGCGATGTTCATCCGAACTGTTGCAAAATAAGGGCCAAGGCAATAAGGATGGCGGGCGGGAGCACCTCCTAAGCAGTCGCGACTTGCTTTGGATAAACGATTCAAAAAAAACGCCCCGGCCGAAGCCGGGGCGTTGAGGGTGCAATCAGATCCGTCGTTACTGATTTAGAACAGGCCACTTACCTTGCCGGTGGTCGCATCGACGTCGATGCGGCGGAAGGCCGGGTTGGAGCCGGTGCCCGGCATCAGGCTGATGGTGCCGGCGCAGGGGCAGAGGAACTTGGCGCCCGAGTAAATGAGCACGTCGCGAATAGGCAGCCGCCATCCCTTGGGCACACCCTTTTTGACCGGGTCGTGGCTCAGGCTCAAGTGGGTCTTGACCATCATGGTGGCAAAATCGGCGTATTTGGGCTCGCTTTCTAGCATGTCCGCCTTGGCGGCGGCTTCCGCTGACCAATCCACACCGTCGGCGCCGTACACTTCCTTGGCGATGCGTTCCACGCGATCGCGCAGCTTCATTTCGATCGGATAGAGGAATTTGAAATCGTTCTTCTCGTTGCAGGCGTCGACGACCGCATCGGCGAACTCCAATGCGCCTTCGCCGCCCTTTTCCCAATGCTTGGACTCGGCGCAGCGGGCGCCGGCAGCCTCGGCAGCCTTTTTAACGATGGCCACTTCAGCATCGGTGTCGGTGTAGAACCGGTTGACGCAAACCACGGGATTGATACCGGATTTGCGGATCACGCCGATCATGTGGACCATGTTCTCAACGCCCTTTTCCACCAGTGCCAGATTCTCCTTGGTGTAGGCATCGTCCAGGGCCTTGCCGGCCACCACCTTGGGTCCGCCGCCGTGCATCTTCAGGGCGCGGATGGTCGAGGTGAGTACCGATACGTGGGGTTTCAGACCGCTGAAGCGGCACTTGACGTTCCAGAATTTCTCGAATCCGATGTCGGCGGCAAAGCCGGACTCGGTGACATGGTAATCCCACAGTTTCAACCCGACGCGGTCGGCGATGATGGAGCTCTGGCCCACGGCGATGTTGGCGAAGGGGCCGGCATGCACCAGGCAGGGCTGGTATTCGGCGCTGCACATCAGAGTGGGATTGATGGTGTTGCGCATGAAGGCCGCCATGGCATTGCCCACTTCCAGGTCACGGCAGGTTACCGGTTTGCCGCTCTTGTCGAAGGCCACGGTGATGTTGTTGATGCGCTCCTTGAGGTCGGCCAGATCGGTGGCCACGGCCAGGATCGCCATCAACTCGGAACCCACGGCGATGCCGAACTTGCTCTGCATGGTGTAACCGTCGGTACGACCGCCGAGTCCGATGACGATGTTGCGCAAGGCCTGGGCGCAAAAGTCGATGATCCAGCCTAATTCCACGCGGGTGGGGTCGATATCCAGGCGGCGCATGCCGGTGAGTCGTTTGAGCTGCTCATCGTTGTAGTTGCGCTCATGCTGCATACGGGCGGTCATGGCCACCATACCCAGGTTGTGGGCGTTCATGATGTCGTTGATGTCGCCGGTGAGGCCCAGGGAGAACTCGGTCATGGGAATCAGCAGGGAGTTGCCGCCGCCGGCCGCCGTGCCCTTGACGTTCATGGTGGGGCCGCCCGAAGGCTGACGCAAGGCGCCGCCCACGTTTTTGCCACGCGCGCCTAAACCTTCCATCAAACCCAGCGAGGTGGTGCTTTTGCCCTCGCCCAGCGGGGTGGGGGTGATGGCGGTGACCTCAATGTACTTGCCGTCCGGTTTGCTTTCCAGGCGATTGATGATCTTCAGAAAATCCAGTTTGGACAACCGGCCCATGGCCAGCATCTCGTCTTTTTCGAGACCCAGCTTCTCACACCAATCCTCGGGCATCGGCATGTTCTTTTCCGCTTCCTCGGAAATCTGCCAGTCGGCCATTTTTGTCGCATCGTAAGCCATCGATTCAACCTCCTTGTAGGTTTTTAAGAGTGACATGCGCGTTGCATGTTGGGTAAAGGCGAAATTTCAGATGATTCGGGCACTACACGGACACGAGCAAATGGCGCTGACCCGCCGAACCTTCAGTGTACCCCGGATTGTTAAATACTTGAGGCTATTACCATGGCGGCCGGGGTTTGGCAAGCGGAAACGGGCAATTAAGCAGGGTGATTGCATGTACCCTAAAGAGATGGCGCGGTGTGCCACTGTTACTGTGCTTATCGAGCCGGTGCTCCCGGTTGCGGGGGTGGAGCGCTGCGCGCAAGGGGGTCCAATCGACGGATCAACTGCCAGGACATGTACCATGTGTCATTTTACGTGCGCTCTCCCTTGGCGATTAAGACAATTCTTGCTGAACCGCATGCTGCTGATGCAGGCGCCAGTAGAGGCCGCCGTGGGCCATGAGCTGGTCGTGGCGGCCGGCTTCGGCCACCCGGCCCTGGTGCAGCACCACGATGTGGTCGGCGATGCGGGCCGTTGAGAGTCGATGGGCCACCAGCACGCAGGTACGGCCGGCGATCAGGTTGTGCAGGGCTTTGTGGATGGCCGCCTCGGTTTGGGAATCGATGTAGGAGGTGGCTTCGTCCAGAAGAATCAACTGGGCGTCCCGGGCCAGGGCGCGGGCGATGGTGATCAGTTGCCGCTCACCGCTGGAAAGGGCTGCGCCGCCTTTGAAGAGCGGTGTGTCCAGGCCCTGGTCCATCCGCTGCACCAGCCCTTCACAGTGGGCGGCGCGGACGATGCGATCCACCGTGTCCGGATCCACGACTTCGGGATTGTCGAAGATATTGCGGCGCAAGGTGGTGGAAAAGAGCACCGGCTCCTGGGTCACCAGGGCCGTCAGCGCGCGCAGGCGCGCGGTGTCCCAGTGGCGCAGGTCCACCCCGTTGATCCGCACCTGTCCGGCATCGGGATCGTAAAACCGCTGGATCAGATTGAGGACGCTGGTCTTGCCCGCGCCGGTGGCCCC
>JAGTVD010000520.1 GCA_018224505.1 Desulfatitalea sp.
GATAGGGGGAAATTTGTGTATTAAGCACTCGGTGTCAAGTGTCGGCCACAATACCGAACGACCAAACCAATTGCCAACTGAAAGTGTCCCGACAATGATAACGATAAATGAAGCCTTAAACCGGTTGCAGCGGATCTATGATCTGTACGAACGGTTTTGCGCCGACCTGACCCTTGCCTGCCGCAAGGGGTGCGCCCCGTGCTGCACCGCCAATGTGACCCTGACCACGCTGGAAGCCACAGCCATCCGGCGTCACTGGGAGGCCTGCGGCCAAACAATGCCGCTGGAGCGCTTGCAACGGGCAGCGGGCCGGCCGCGGTTTCAGCCGGTGCTGACCACCAACCAGTTCGCAGCCATTTGTGTCGGCGGCGGAGAACCGCCCGACGAGGCCGCCGATCCGCAAGTGGATGCCTGCCCCCTTTTGGAAAACGATATTTGCACCGTATACGCGGCCCGGCCCTTCGGCTGCCGCGCCATGGTATCTTGCACCGATTGCGCCCGGCACGGCGCGGCCGACATGCCGGACCGGGTGCTGGCGGCCAACACCCTCTTGATGCAATTCATCGAAGCCCTGGATCACCACGGCATGTCGGGCAATCTAATCGACGTGCTGCTCTGGCTGAACAGGTCCGGTGATGTAGACAATCGGGCCCCGAACCCCCGCGGCGGACCGCCTGCCGGCCTGACCCCCAACCATCCCATCCCGGTGCTCATGGTGCCTCCCGAGTATCGCGAGGCGTTGCAACCCCTGTTACGGGCGCTGCGCCCGCTGCTCACACCCCCTGCTCTTTGAACACCTTCGCGGCACGTTCGATATCCTCGGGGCAGAACACAAAGAGGCACGACTGATCCGGACCGGCCACAGAGCCATACACATAGTTGATGTTGATCCCTTCGTTGCCTAAACGCGTGGCCATTTTGGCCAGTTCGCCAGGGCGATTTTCGATCTTCACGGCGATCACCGGCAGGATGTCGAACAGGTAGTCGTGTTCGGACAGAAGGTCGATGGCCTTGTCGGTCATGCCGTCGCTGGGCAACAGGCGCACCAGGGCAAAATCGGCCGAATCCTTGCTCATGGAGTTATAACTGGCGGCCGAGGCAATGCGCTTGAGGGACTTGCCCCGGGCCTTGAACAGCTCCCGCACATAGCTGGAGGCGTCCTGGATGGTGATGGCGTCGATGTTGACCCCGGCCTGACCCAACAGAGTGGTCAATTTGCCCAGTTCACCGGGGGCGTTCTGCAGAAACAATGAAATTTCGGTACGGACCATGGTCTCTCTCCTCTTTCCAATGACAAGTGAAGGTATTCAATCCCGCCAATCACCCTTTCCGTTTATCCTTGAAAATATGATTGGAAATCACCACGCGCTGGATTTCCGATGTGCCTTCATAGATGGTGAACACCCGGGCATCGCGGTAGAAGCGCTCCACCGGATAATCTTTGGTGTAACCGTAGCCGCCGTGCAACTGGATGGCCGTGCCGGTGACCCGGTTGACCATCTCCGAGGCGAACAGCTTGGCGGTGGCCGCTTGCACGGTGTGGTTTTGACCCCGATCCTTCAGCGCGGCGGCGGCCAGCATCAACTGGCGGGCGGCGGCCACCTCCACGGCCATGTCGGCCACCATCCAGCGCACCCCCTGGAACTTGGCGACGCTCTGGCCGAACTGGGAACGGTTCTTGGTGTAATGCACGGCGGCATCCAGGGCCGCCTGGGCCACCCCCACACTTTGGGCCGCGATTCCGATGCGGCCGCTGTCCAGCCCGCGCATGGCAATCTCGAATCCTTGACCCTCCTTGCCCAGCAGATGGTCAGCGGGTACGCGGCACTGGTCGAAAATGAGGTCGGTGGTGTCCGAGGCCCGCAGCCCCATCTTGTCTTCCTGGTGCCCCACCTTGAAACCCGGCGTATCCCGGAGCACCACGAACGTGCTGATGCCTTTGTGCCGCATGGCCGGGTCGGTCTTCGCGGTGACCAATACAATTCCGGCATGGTTGCCGGAGGTAATGAAACGCTTGGTGCCGTCTATGACATAGCTATCCCCATCGCGCACCGCGGTGGTCTGCTGGCTGACCGGGTCGGAACCGGCTTCGGGTTCCGTCATGGCAAAGGCGCCGATCATCTCCCCTTCCGCCAGAGGGGTGAGGAACCTTTTTTTCTGCGCCTCGGTACCGAAATGGAGCAGGCTTTCGCACACGATTGAGTTCTGCACCGACATGACCACCGCCGTGGAGGCGCAAGCATAGGCGATTTCCGACAAGGCCGATACGTAACTGACCGCATCGCTGCCGCTGCCGCCATATTCGGGCGGGACCATCATGCCCATGAGGCCCAACCCGCCCATCTGCTTGAGAATATCGGCGGGGAAGACCTTGGTGCGATCCCGTTCGGCGGCCCCCGCGGCCACCACCTTGCGAGCGAACTCCCGGACCATGCTTTGGATCATCAGCTGTTCTTCGGTCAATGGCATCGACATGGACAACTCCTGGCTTTTGATTGGAATGTGAACAGACCATACGCTGCACAGGGGTGCCGGAAGGAAAGCGGCACCGGGGATGAAGGGCGGTGGCGACCCGGATCATCAGGGGTTGTAGACCACCACCAGCAGTTCGGCTTCCGTGTCGCCGGTATTGCGCATATGGTGTTGGACCCCCGAATTGAAATGCAGCGACTGCCCCGGCTGCAAGTGGTTGACGTTCTCGCCCACGGATACCTCGATCTCGCCTTGGAGCACATAGACAAACTCCTCACCTTCATGCTGGTAGCCCACCCCTTTGTGGGCCTGCTTTGCTGCGATTTGAATGCGGAAAGCTTTGAGGTGCTTGTGCTCGGCACCCGGGGTCAAGGTGGTGTAGGCGTAGTTCTCGGTGCGTTTGGCGTAGGCATCCACCCGCTGGTCCAGGGTTTCCTGCTGATCCCGAAGCAGCTCTCCGGAATCGATGTGCAGAGAGCGGGATATTTGCAGCAGGGTGCCCACCGGCGGCATCTCTTTGCCACTCTCCACGCTTTTAAGATAATCGATGCTGCAGCCCGTATCATTGGCAAGCTGATTCAGGGTCATTTTCTTGCGGGTGCGGACCGCCTTGATGCGCTTGCCGATGGGGCTGGGAACTTTGGCTTTGGGACGCGGCATGACAGCTCCTTTGTCTGAGGGGTATCTGTTAAGCCTTTCACGCGATCGTCATCGCATTCGCAATCACATTGGCGATTCCCCAAGAAACGAATAGGCATAAGTCGGCGATGACGATCACACAGAACAACTTCGATCAAAGCGCCAATCGGTCAAACCGATGGCATTGCGCCCGCTGCCCATTGCGCGCCCGGTTGCCCTCCGGCAGGACCGTCCCCATGGGATGGCCCGGATGCCGGCGGGCAGCGGGCAGCGGCAAACAGGTGACAGGCCCTTTTTAATATTCGTAAAAACCCCGGCCGCTCTTGCGCCCCAGCCAACCGGCCTCCACATACTTGCGCAACAGGGGGCAGGGGCGGTACTTGGAGTCCTTGAAGCCGTCATAGAGGGTCTCCATGATGGCCAGGCAGGTGTCCAGCCCGATCAGGTCGGCCAGCGTCAGGGGACCCATGGGATGGTTCATTCCCAGTTTCATCACCGTGTCGATGGCTTCCCGGGTGCCGACGCCGTGATAGAGGGCGAAGACCGCTTCATTGATCATGGGCATCAGAATACGATTGGCGATAAAACCCGGGTAGTCGCTGGCCTCGGCGGGTGTTTTGCCGAACTTCTCGGACAGCGCCCAAGTGATCTGGAAGGTCTCATCGGAGGTGGCGATGCCGCGGATCACTTCCACCAGCTTCATCAGGGGCACCGGGTTCATGAAGTGCATGCCGATCACATTCTCCGGACGCTTGGTTTGGGCAGCAATGCGGCCGATGGGAATGGAGGAAGTATTGGACCCCAGGATCACCCCCGGGCGGCACACCTGATCCAACATCTTGAATATTTCAAATTTCAAGGGCTCGTTCTCCGTGGCCGCCTCCACCACGAAGTCCGCTTCGGCCATATCGTTGATGTCGGTGCTGGGCTTGATGCGCCCCATCACGTCGGCCTTTTTCTCCTGGGTCAGCTTGCCTTTTTCGATCCCGCGATCGAAGAATTTTTCGATGGTCTTTAAGCCGCGATCCACGAAGGCCTCCTGGATATCGTTCATCACCACATTCAGGCCGCTCATGGCCGCCACCTGGGCGATGCCGTTGCCCATCTGGCCGGCGCCGATCACACCGAAGGTCTTGATCTCCATTCTAAGTGCTCCTTCCTCATTGTTAAGCGTTCGTTATGTCCTGTTGCGCGCCGTCGGCCCGCATTTTCTTCAATTAGCGTTTAACCAACAAGGCCACCGCCTCGCCGCCGCCCAGGCAAAGGGAAGCCACACCGGTCTTGCTGTCCCGGCGGATCATCTCATGCAGCAGGGTCACCAGTACCCGGCAGCCGCTGGCGCCGATAGGGTGGCCCAAAGCCACACTGCCGCCGTTGACATTGGTCTTGGCCGGATCGATCTTGAGTTCCTGCAGCACCGCACAGGTGGAGCCGGAAAAGGCTTCGTTGATTTCGAACAGGTCCACCTGGTCGATGGAGAGACCCTCTTTGGCCAGGCACTTGGGCACCGCCCAGATGGGGGCCACCAGCACGTATTTCATGTCGATGCCGTAGGATGCCTGGGCGCCGATGGTGGCCATGATGGTGCATCCCAGCGCTTCGGCTTTCTCACGAGACATGACCACCACCGCAGCAGCGCCGTCGCTGATCACCGAGGCGTTGCCGGCCGTGGTGACCCCGCCTTTCTGGAAAGCCGCGCCCATCTTGCTCAAAATCTCATAGCTGGTCCCACGGGGGCATTCGTCGGTATCGAAAATTTTCGGATCGCCCTTGCGCTGGGGAATACTCACGGGCATGATCTCGTCCTTGAAGCGTCCTTCGGCGATGGCCGCCAGCGCCCGTTCGTAGGATTGCAGGGCATAGCGGTCCTGAACCTCCCGGGAGATGCCATATTTTTCCGAACACAGCTCGTTGGAGATACCCATATGGAAATCGTTGACAATATCCCACAGCCCGTCATGCACCATGTGGTCCTGCAGCTGCCCCGGTCCCATGCGGTATCCGAAGCGCGCTTTTTCCAGATAGTAGGGCGCCATACTCATGGTTTCCATACCGCCGGCCACCACCACATCGGCGTCACCCAACTGAATGGCCTGGGCCGCCAGCATCACCGATTTGAGCGCCGAGCCGCACACCTTGTTGATGGTGATGCACTCGGTTTCCCACGGCAGTCCGGCCTTGATGGCGGCCTGCTTGGCAGGATTCTGGCCGTAGCCGCACGGCAGCACCAGGCCCATGATCGCCTCGTTGACTTCGCTGGTGGCGATACCGGCCCGCTTGACCGCTTCGGCAATCACCATACCACCCAGATCAGTGGCCCCGATACCGGCCAGTGTTCCGTTAAACCCCCCCAGGGGCGTGCGTACCGCACTTACAATCACCGCTTCACGCATCACTTCTTCTCCTTCCGTTGTTTCGACGTATCATTATCTGAAATTCAAGCCTTGCGCATACACTCTACACTTTTTTCAGTTTTATGCCTCAATCAATCCATTCTGAATCGCAAACCGCGACAGCTCGGCGTTGTTGCGCAGGTTGAGCTTTTTGAGCAGACGAAAGCGGTAAGTGTCCACGGTTTTGATGCTGATATTGTAGGCCGAGGCAATCTCCCGGTTGGTATGCCCCATGGCCAGGCGGCGCAGTACCTGCAATTCGCGGGTGGAGAGCTCGTCCAGCGCGCTGCGGTGCAGCCCTCCTTTTGAGACACGCAGGGCCAGGGATTCGGCGGCGTCATCGGTCAAATAGCGCGATCCGTCGAGCACTTTCCGAATCGCCCGAACCAGTTGCTCGGGAGCCGACTGTTTGGTGATGTAGCCCATGGCGCCGGCTTCGATGGCCCGGACCACATATTGATTTTCCGCATGCATGGTCAACACCAGGATCGGCAGGTCGGGAAACTCGGGATGGATGCGATGAATCACCTCCAGACCGTCGATCTGGGGCATGGAAAGATCGATGACCGCCACATCCGGCCGCAGGGCACGGATCTGCCGGATCGCCTCGTCACCGTCGGCCGCCTCGGCCACCACCTCCATGTCGCCGCTCTCTTCCACCAGGCGCCGCAACCCCGCCCGAACAATGCTGTGGTCATCGGCCAGAAGCACTTTGATCATGCCGCATTCCCCATGGCTTGGGCCAACGGCACCCGCAGCGTCACGGAGGTACCGTTTCCCGGCGAGGAGACCACCAACAGGGTACCGCCCACCAAGGCCGCCCGCTCGCGCATGCCGGCCAGCCCCAACATCTGCACTTGTGAAAGGCCGTCGGGGTTGAATCCCTGTCCGTCATCCCACACGTTGAGTACCAAGGTGTCCGCTTCCATATAGAGACGCACCTCGGCCCGCGTGGCAAGTGCGTGCCGGGCGACGTTGGTAAGGGCCTCCTGGGCGATGCGGTAAGCGGCCGTGGCCGTGGCATCGTCAACGGACGGCATGACATGGTGGGTAAAAATACAGGCCATGGGCACCCTGCGCTCGTATTCCGTGGTAAACAATTCCAATGCTTCGACTAGTCCAAGGTCATCCAGCACCCCGGGCCGCAGCCGCAATGCCATGGCCCGCACCTCTTCGATGGTGGCATCCACCAGCTTGCAGATGGCTTGCGCCCGCGCAGCTGCCTTGGGGTCCTGGTCCCGCATGCTCTCCTGCAACCAAACCGCATCCATGCGAATGGCGGTGAGCAGTTGCCCCAGTTCGTCGTGCAGCTCACGGGCGATGGCGGTGCGCTCCTTTTCCTGGCTGGCCATGATCGAACCGGAAAGCTGGCGCAACTGCTCCTGGGCGCTTTTCAGGGCGGTGATGTCGGTAGCAATACCGCACACCCCCATGATGCGGCCGGAGATCTCTTCGAAAAGCGGAAATTTGACCGACAGATAGGTGTGCATGCCGTCCGGCTGTCGGATCTGCTCCTCTACCTGCAGGGAGATCCCCTCGGCCAACACCCTTTGGTCATGGTATTGCATCGGCCGGGCCACCGCCGGCGGCAGCATTTCGTCACTCATTCCCTCCACATCCGTGCCTTCAATGCCGTAAAGCTTTTCGAACCGGGAGTTGACCATCAGATAGCGCCCCCGCACGTCCTTCATGTAGACCACCGCCGGTGTGTTCTTGAGAATGGCGGTAATTTCGCTGGTCCGCTCGCGCACCTGACGCTCCAGCTCCTTGGAGTAGCGGTCCAGGGCCTCCTTTGCCACGCGCAGGGCCGCTTCAGCCCGATTGCGGTCGGTCATGTCGACACATACCGCCAATGAGCGCTGGATCCGACCTTCGGCATCGCGATCCGCAATGGCCGACAGCATCACATCGATAATCGTGCCGTCTTTTTTCACCATGCCATAAGGCACGCCTTTGATGTAGCCGTCTTTGAAAAACCGCGGGATGCCTTCGTTCAGGGCAAACGTCCGCGATTCGGGCGTCAAAAAATCGGTGAGCGGTCGGCCCAGCACCTCCTCTCGGCGGTAGCCCATGGTTTCCAACCAGAAATTACTCACGCTGAGCAGCCGGGCATCCTGCCCGATGGAGTGTAGCATGGCCGGCGTGTGGTGATACAAGGACCGGTAGCGCGTTTCGCTTTGGCGCAGCGCCTCTTCGGCGTTGCGCCGCCGGCCGATTTCACTGCTGGCTTTCCTGTACAACACCAGCACCGACAGGCCAACCAGGATGGAGAGCAGGATCGCCGACGGCCCGACAATCCGCAGCAAAGGACCGGAGATCGACTGGGCGATGAGGCGCGTGCTGCGCAGGTAAACGATTTCCCAGCCGGGAAAACGGTCGACGCCGGCCCGATGCATCAGATAGCGTTCACCATGGCGGTCCATCACATAGGCAGGATTGGTCTGGTGCAGACCCACCCATTGCCAGGGGCCTTGGCCGAACTGCCGTTCACGTGCAATTTGGCCCGCCTGATCGGGAGTCGGCTGCCAAGCGAGCTGAAACAGCCACTGCGGTTGGCTGGAAATAAAGATGACCCCTTGTTCGTTGGTGACCAGCACGATATCTTCGGACGGCAGATCCAATTCCTTTTCGATCTCGTCGATGGAAGCCTTAATGACCGCTACGCCAATGGGATGGGCGGGCGGCTCACCATGGACAGGACTACTGTGATAGACGCCCCGCTTGCCGGACGTAACCCCCAAAGCCAGATAAGCCCCTTTGGCGCCTTCGCTGGCAGCTTGAAAATAGGGCCGGAAGGCGAAGTTCTGGCCTACGAAGCTGTCTGCATCCCGGCGATTGCTTGAAGCGATGGTATTGCCATCCATATCCATCAGATAGGAAACATCGGCATCCTGGGTGGCGGTAAAAAGATCCAACACCTCGTTGGCAAGCACCAGATCATCGGCCGTGCCCGCCTGCAATGCCTTGCGCAAGGCATCGATGGCGGCCAGGGTCGCCGCACTTTTGCGGTGCTCGAGCAGAAGCGAATTGAGCCGTTTGTGAATCAGCTTGGTACTGGCGGCGGATTGCTGTCGTGCCTCCTGGAAAGAGGCCTGGCGCAGGGAGGCATAATACAACACCCCACCGGCCGAAGCGGACAAAAAGGCCAGGAGTGAAAGTATCAATAGGATATGACGCAAACTCATCGAGCGATCCAGTGACGTGCTGACGATTTTTTTCATCAAAGGCCCATTCATAACCTATATCGCATTCAGCGTCAATCATGCGAGGGTTCTGTCCCAGGTGATTGCATGTACCCCAAAGCGATGGCGCGGCGGCCGCTGTGGTCATCGAGCCGGTGCACCCGGTAGCGGGGGTGGGGCGCTGCACGCAACGGGGTTCAAGTGCCGCTAA
>JAGTVD010000521.1 GCA_018224505.1 Desulfatitalea sp.
ATTTCCGTTGGGTCTTCATGCTCGGCGAGGTAGTTGTCATGGGCCACCTGGTGGATGTAACCGATTGCGCCGTCCCACTTGTCCTCGGGCTGCGGGTCGGAAAGCGCGACGCAATAGGAAAAGTTGGTAAACTTCTTCTCCAAGTCCAGAAACTCCTCGTGGTAGAACATCTCCTGCCGGGACCGGGCGCCGTACCAGAAGGTGAGGCGCCGCTCACTGTTCGCACCGAGCAGTTGTTCGCGAATGTGACTGCGCAGCGGCGCCATCCCGGCGCCGCCGCCAATGAAACACATTTCGCGCTCGGTGGGCTTGGCAAAAAACTCCCCATACGGGCCACTGAAGGTGAGCCGGTCCCCGGGCTTGAGGTTGAACACATAAGACGATCCGACGCCGGGCGGAATCGCGTCCTCCTTGCCCGGCGGCGGCGTGGCAATGCGAATCGTAAAGATCAGGGTGTCGGTCTCGATGGGCGGGTTTGCCAGGGAATAGGCACGGTTGACCACCTCGTCGGATTTGGCTTTCAATGTCAACAGGTTGAACTGCTTCCAGGCCGCCTTGTACTTTTCCGCAACGCTGAAGTCCTTGAATTCGGCTTGATATTCGGGAATGTCGATCTGAATATAGGCGCCGGCTTTGAAGGTGATGGTTTCACCCTCATCCAGCTTGAGCACCAACTCTTTAATAAAGGTGGCCACATTGTCGTTGGAAACCACCGTGGCATTGTATTTGCGGATGTTGAAGATTTCGTCGGCGATGCGGATGGTCATATCCTGCTTGACTTTGACCTGACAGGCCAACCGCACCTTGTCGGCCCGCTCCACGCGGTTGACCAGGGCCAGTTCGGTCGGCAGAATATCGCCGCCGCCCTCCAGCACCCGGCACTTGCAAGTGCCGCAGGTGCCTTTGCCGCCGCAGGCGCTGGGCAGGTAAATCTTGTGCTCCACCAGGGCGCTGAGCAGGGTTTTGCCGCCACTGGTGGTGATGCTCTTATCTTCATCCTCATTGATGACGATGCGCTGCTCCCCCTTGGCGGTCAGCTGCGATTCCACCAACAGCAAAATTCCCACCAAAAAGAGAATCACCCCCAGAAAAACGGAAAGGCTGATCAAATATATCATAGACGAGCACCTTTAATACGATAAACGGATTCCAAAAATCACTGCAACCGCATTGGCCTCATTTATTACAACGTTATCCCGGCAAACAGCATAAACGCCATCGCCATCAGACCGGTGACGATCATACGGATGCCGAAACCCTGGAGCCCTTCGGGGACGTCGGCGTAGCGCAGCTTCTGCATGATGGTAGCCATGGCCACGATGGCCAGCAACCATCCGATGCCGGACCCAAAGCCGTAGACCAAAGTTTCACTGAAGGTGTAGCGCCGCTCGACCATAAACAGCGACGTGCCGAGAATGGCGCAGTTGACGGTGATCAGTGGCAAAAACACCCCCAGGGCGCTGTAAAGCCGCTGGGAGTAACGGTCGATGACCATTTCCACCACCTGCACCATGCCGGCGATGGTGGCAATGAAGAGCACCAGGCGCAGAAACCCCAGGTTCACATCGGGCAAACCGGCCCAGGCCAGGGCGCCCGGCGCCAGCAGATAGTGATACAGCAACCAGTTGGCCGGAGTGGTGATGGTAATGACAAAGGTGACCGCCACGCCCAGCCCGAGGGAAGTTTGCAGGTTCCCGGAGACTGACAGATAGGAGCACATCCCCAGAAAATAGGCCAGCAGGATGTTGCCCACAAAAACCGACTCGACAAACAGGCTGATCAGCTCTTCCATCTACTATTTTTCCTTTAACAGGGTATGCTCCAGCCAGACAAACAGGCCGATCATGATGAAGGCCCCCGGCGCCAGCACCATCAGGCCCATGTCCTGGTAACCGGCCTCGTAAAAGCCTTCCGGAATAACCGCAAACCCCAGCAGCTTGCCCGAGCCGAGCAACTCCCGGAAAAAGGCCACGCCAATGAGAATCGAGCCGTAGCCGACCCCGTTGGCCACGCCGTCCACGAAACTGCGCCAGGGTGTGTTGCCCATGGCAAAGGTTTCGGCGCGGCCCATGACGATGCAGTTGGTGATGATCAGCCCCACGAAGACCGACAACTGCTTGCTGATGTCGTACATAAAGGCGCGCAGGAACTCATCGGCCAGGATCACCAGGGTGGCGATGACACTCACCTCCACAATGATGCGGATGTTGCGCGGGATCTGGTGGCGCAGCAGGGAGATGGTCAGGTTGGAAAAGGCCACGACGAAGGTCAGGGCCAGGCTCATGACGATGGCGGTGTTCAACTGCACGGTGACCGCCAGGGCGGAACAGATCCCCAGGATCTGCTTGGAGATGGGGTTGTTCTGCCAGAGGGCCTCGGAAATGGCCCGATAGGATTGGCTTTTGGCTAAGATGCCCATTGCGTTTTCAACTCCCCATGGATTGATCCATCAATGCCCGGCGGCCGCTGCAACACTTACAACCCGGCCGGGCAAGTGGATTCGTCCCGCCGGAATTGGATGGCCACCGGCTCATACCGTTTCAGGGTCTCTTTCATCCCTTCGTTCAGGAATTTACCGGTCATGGTGGCGCCACTGATGCCGTCCACGTAGTTGATACGCCGTTCGGCGGGCAATGTGTCGACCATGCCGGCTTTTGCGATCTGGATGGAAACGAAATCCCCGTTGGCATCGACGATCTTCTTGCCTTCAAAATTTTGCCGGAACCAGCGGCTTTCGATTTCACCGCCCAACCCCGGGGTCTCCTGGTGCTGGTAGACGGTGAAGCCGCGAATGGTGGAGCCGTCGTTCTCCAGGGCCAGATATCCGTTGATGCGGCCCCAAAGCCCCCTGCTGTCGATGGGTACCACGTAGGCCTGCACCGTATCGTCGCGCTCATAGACATAAACGGGCAGGTCCTCCGGCCCTCGTTCACCCGCATCCACGCAACGGCCGCTGCTGTCCACCCAGAGGCTTTGGACATAGGTGTTATAAAGGGACTGAACACGGTCGACGGCCACCCGACCTTCCTCCACAACCCCCAGCGCCAGAAGGATGTTCTTCTGGCGATCCACCTCGACATTGATCTGCTGGCGGATTTGCAGGCCCGTACTGGCCGCGGTGAGCAACAGGCTGCACACGACACACAGGATGGTGGCGAACAGAATGGATTTCATCGATTTGGGCATGGCACCTCCTCGCCCCGGCCGGTTCCGCCGGGGCCGCCCGTGCGGCTAAACATTGGGTATTCTCCGACGCACCGTCAGGCGCACCACGATCTGGTCCAGCAACGGCGCGAAGACATTCATGAACAGTATCGCCAGCATGATCCCCTCGAAAAAGGCCGGGTTGAACACGCGGATCAGCACGGTCAGCACGCCGATCAGAAAACCATATATCCAGCGGGCCGCATTGGTGTTGGGTGCCGACACCGGGTCGGTGGTCATGTAGGCGATACCGAAAGCGGCGCCGCCCATCAACAGATGGTGGAACGGATTCATGGAAAGATAGGGCATCGAATCAGGTCCGGCAAGCAGGTTGAGCAGGTACCCCATGGCCAGAATGCCTATGATATCGCCCAGGATGATCCGGTAACTCGCCACGCCGATCAGGATCAGGGCCGCGCCGCCGATGATGCAGAGAAAAGTGGACGAGGCGCCGATGCTGTCGGGATAAAAGCCGAAAAAGAGGGTTGCCCAATCGTAACCGGCATCCCCCAAGGCCGATGCCACAGTGCCGGCGGCGGGAGCCGATGCGGCCACCACCAGCGGCGTGGCCGCCGTCACCGCGTCCACGGCCGGCGCGCCGTTGTTCGCGGCCACCGTCCAGACCGCGTCGCCGGACATGGCGGCCGGATAGGCGAAAAAGAGGAAGGCGCGGCCGGTGAGGGCGGGGTTGAGAAAGTTGCGCCCGGTGCCGCCGAACACCTCCTTGCCGATGACCACACCGAAGGAGATGCCCAGAGCGGCCTGCCACCAGGGGGTGGTGGGCGGCAGGATCAG
>JAGTVD010000522.1 GCA_018224505.1 Desulfatitalea sp.
CAATCTCGTTGTTTTTGCATCTGATGGTGGCGAAGAGGCGGTGGCCTTGGCCCTGTACTGTTTTTTGCGGCACCTGGAGGATTACCGCAATGTGGTCACCCTTGCGGCCAACACCAATGGGGATTCGGATTCCATCGCATGCATCGCCGGCGCCATCAGCTGCGCCTATCTGGGGGTATCGGCCATACCGTTGGCTTGGATCCAGCGGATCGAAAAATCGGATCATCTGGGGTGCCTGGCCGATGGGTTGGCGAAAAAGAAGGCGTTTTTCATGTGAATCCCAATCACACAAGGGCATACAGATTTAGACTGAAGTTCGACAGTTCGGTTGGGATTTCATTTTGATTTCAATACAAATACAGGGGCTTCAAAATGCAACCGACCGACTCTTTTAGCCCTCGACGATCCAGGCATTTTTCCCATAGACAAAGCCTTCAAGGACTGGCTTGAGATCTTCAACAACGACAGCACGCTGACATCGGCGATCCTGGATCGGCTGTTGCATCACGCTGAAACCGTTGTCATCCAAGGCAAAAGCTACCGCATGAAAGAGAAAATCGAGATCTGAGATCCGTTGACGACCACCTGCCGGAGCAGCCTGGTACCAGCTCCGGCATCGACCAAACCCCTTGAAGTTGGGTACATTTTTAAACCGCCGGTTTTAGGTCATTTTGGCGCCGCGTTTATGACGAAAATATGTAATAAAATCAGGAGTACGCATTTCGGCTACCATGCGATTCGACATTTCACTGCATCGCAACTTTATGCCAAGGGTGTTTCGGCAAGTGTCATTCAGGCCATATTATGCCATACGAACTCGAACACCTCTGCGCGCTATTTGAGAACCCTTGGCCTGGACCCGGCCATCCGGGAAGCTCTTGAGGAAGCCGTTTCAAGGCCGGCGGAGATTATTTCATTGGAGGAAAGGAGGTTAGTGAACGGTCGCCAGGAATAATTGGGCAGAACGGATTTTATGTCCACTGTGGCTTATTTTCTACACAAAATATATAACCATCTGATATTTTTTGGTGATCCCACCGGGATTCGAACCCGGGTTACCGGCGTGAGAGGCCGACGTCCTAACCACTAGACGATGGGACCATGCGGATGGCGTTGGGCGTGAAATATAGAAACGCGCTGGATTTGTCAACCTTATTTAGTGCGCGTTTTGTGCTCGGTGCTCGCTGCAGTGTCATCCCATTTGAACCAGAACGAGGGTATCATTTTTGTCGGGCGGCTTCCAGCTGCGATCGTACAATCGGGAAGCACCATGCGGACGTATCTCCGCTGGAGGCCGTTTCCGCAGGCTGAAAGCTCGTATGCTGCAACCGTTCCGCCTTTGCCGGTCATTGGGGCGGAGCGTCGGTCTGTTTTTTGCCTTTGCGGTATCCCAGGGCCAGGTAGATGATCGGCCCGATAAAGGGGATCAGCGAGGCCGCGGCCCAGCCGGCTTTTTTTTCGATGCCGCCGAAATCCTTGCGGGAAATGTCGAGGATGGCCCAGCAGGTGACCAGGTAAAAGGCGAGGCCGGTCAGGATGATCCAGTAGGTCAAGGTCATGGTGCGGCGTTATCCTTTCAGCAAATCAACGATGTTCAGGATGGTGTCCACGTAATAGCGGCTGTGGTTGTAATGATAAACCACACGGCCGGCCTGTCGGCGATCCAATCCCGGTTTCCAACCGTGGCGTTTCAGGTAGCTGGCAATGCTCAGGATGGCGTCGGGGTGGTCGAACAGGTCGATGCGCCCGTCTTCGTTGCCGTCCACCGCATAGGCCAGGATGTTGGTGGGCATGAATTGGGCGATGCCCATTGCTCCGGCATAGGATCCGACCACCGCGGGCGCATCGATGCCATGGTCGGTCGTATAGGTCAGGAAGGCTTTGAGTTCGCGGTAAGCCCATTCGGAGCGCTGGTCGGCCCGCTGGTCGAAGCGGGCGCGGTCGAAGCGGCGCTCCGCGGGCAGTTGGCGCCACAGATACTCCCGCGGACCGGACTGGGTGAGCGAAGCCATGGTGGAGAGGGTGTTGAGGATGGCGCGGTTGCCCACAAAGCGGCCGAATTTGGTCTCCACCAGGATGATGGCGGTAATGACCTTGGGGTCGACGGCGAATCGCTGCTCCGCCATTTCAAACCATTGAGCGTGCGCGTTCAGATAGGCGCGGGCTTCTTCTATGTAATTGCTTTGGAGGAACTGATCGTAGTTCAGGGTGGCTTCATTGTGGCGGAAGTAGGCGGCCACGCCCTGTACTTCAAACAGGACCCGTTCGTCCTCGTAGAGTGTCCCGATGCGGTCGGCGTCGTACCCATCGGCCACCAGCCGTTGCTGCAGGGCATCGAACAGTGCAATGGCGGGTTCGCCGGCTGCAGGGCCCGCAGTGAGAAGGAGAAGAAGGCATAGCCCCATCAGGGATTTGAACAGGGGCCGGGTCGTGGATCCACCGGTCGTTGGTTTCATTGGGATGACGCTGCTCTGCTGTTATGTGATAGGGTTTTCGCCGGCCGTCTGGTTTCTGCCGGGAGGCCGCCCTGACCGTTCTTGCTTGGGCCACCATGGCATGGTATGGTGCGGGCTGTCAATGGGTAATGGGTTGAATATGCGGAGAATAGTGACGTCATGACCAAGCGGCCGGCCCGGGGGGCAAAGACGGTGTTCAGTTGCCAGGCGTGCGGCTTCCAGTCGCCCAAATGGCTGGGCAAGTGCCCGGAGTGCGGCAATTGGGACACTTTTTCCGAGGAGGCCCGGGCGGTACAGGACACCGGGGGCCCGCTGCGGGGTATCGGGGGGCTGCAGAAGTCGGTGCCGGTACCCATCGATGCCGTTGATTTGCAGGACCAGGAGCGGCTTTCCACCCAGGTCGGTGAACTGGACCGGGTACTGGGCGGCGGCCTGGTGTCCGGTTCTCTGGTGTTGATCGGCGGCGATCCGGGCATCGGCAAATCCACCCTCATGCTTCAGGCGCTCCACGGCATGGCCGCCCGACGGCGCAAAGTACTGTATGTGTCGGGGGAGGAGTCGGTGCAGCAGTTGCGGCTGCGCAGCCGGCGTCTGGCGGCCGAGGCGCCCCACCTGTTCGTGGTCTCGGAGATCGACCTGGATGCCATTCTGAATATGGTGACGGACCATCGCCCCGATGTGCTGGTGATCGATTCCATCCAGACCATGTACAGCAGCGATCTGACCTCGGCGCCGGGCAGCGTCAGCCAGGTGCGCGAGTCGGCCATGCGGCTGATGCTCAACGCCAAGAAAACCGGCGTGCCCACCCTGCTGGTGGGCCATGTCACTAAGGATGGCGCCATCGCCGGCCCCAAGCTGCTCGAACACATGGTGGACACGGTGCTCTATTTCGAGGGCGACCGCAACCACGTATTCCGCATTCTGCGGGCGGTGAAGAACCGCTTCGGCTCAACCAACGAGATCGGCGTGTTCGAAATGCAGGCCGGGGGGTTGGTCGAGGTGCCCAACCCTTCGGCGGTATTTCTGTCCGAGCGGCCCCACGACGCCCCCGGATCGGTGGTGACGGCCAGCATGGAAGGCACGCGGCCCATCCTGGTTGAACTGCAGGCCCTGGTGAGCAGTTCCAACTTGGGTACGGCCCGGCGCACCGTGCTGGGGCTCGACCCCCAGCGGGTGGCCCTGCTGGTGGCGGTGATGGAAAAGAAATTGGGACTGCAGATGATCGGCCACGACATTTTTATGAACGTGGCCGGCGGCGTCAAGATCGACGAACCGGCCGTGGACCTGGCGGTGCTGGCCGCCATCGCCTCCAGTTTCCTGGACAAGCCCGTCGACGGCGACACCCTGGTATTGGGCGAGGTGGGTCTGGCCGGCGAGGTGCGGGCCATCGGCAACATGGAGAGCCGCCTGGCCGAGGCGGCCAAGATGGGTTTTCACCGCTGCCTGGCGCCCCGCAGCAGCCTCAAGCGCCTGGAGGCGCCCGACCCCATCCGGGTCATCGGTGTCCGTACCGTCGCCGAAGCTATGGAGGCGCTGTTCTGAATTTTATAACTAATTGACTTTCCCAGCGAAATAGTATTATGACGCGAAACGGAAGCACCAAAAAAACCCAGTGGCAGGACCACTACACCCGACAGGCCAAGAAAGAGCACTATCCGGCCCGATCGGTATACAAGTTGTCTGAAATACAGAAAAAACATCGCATTCTCACCAAGGGCGACCGCGTGCTGGACCTGGGCTGTGCGCCGGGTTCGTGGCTCTTGTATGCGGCCGAGCAGGTGGGCTCCAGGGGTGCGGTGCTGGGGGTGGACCTGACCCCGGTGACGGTGCGGCTGCCGGACCAGGTGCGGGTCATCACCGGTGACATCCACAATTTGCAGAATACCGCGGTCCAATCCCTGGGCGGCGATTTTCAGGTGGTGCTCAGCGATATGGCCCCGGCCACCACCGGGGATCGGTTTGGCGATGCCGCGCGTTCCCATGAGCTGTGCTGCGTTGCGCTGGCGCTGGCCGACGCCTTGCTGCAGCGCAACGGCCGGTTCGTGTGCAAGATTTTTCAAGGAGAAGATTTCAAGTTGTTCAGCGATCAAGTGAAAGAGCGGTTCGAACGTATGCATATCTTCAAACCTCAAAGCAGTCGCAAAGCCAGCCGGGAGATATTCGTCATCGGTTTGGGCAAAAAGTAGGAGGGACCTATGTCAGGGCATAGCAAATGGGCCAACATAAAACACAAAAAGGGTGCCGCCGATGCGAGGCGCGGCAAGGTTTTCACAAAACTGATCAAGGAAATTACCGTGGCGGCAAGGGCGGGCAGCGGGGATTCGGCCGCCAACCCCCGTCTGCGGGCCGCCATTGCCGCCGCCAAACAGGAGAACATGCCCAAAGACAACATCGAGCGCGCCATCAAGAAGGGCACCGGTGATCTGGAGGGCGTCAGCTATGACGAAACCACTTATGAAGGCTACGGCCCGGGCGGCGCCGCCGTCCTGATCGATTCCCTCACCGACAACAAGAACCGCGCGGTTTCCGAGATTCGACACGCCTTGACGAAACATGGCGGCAACATGGGCGAAAGCGGCTGCGTGGCCTGGATGTTCAAGAAAAAAGGGTACATGGTGATTGAAAGAAGCGCCATTGAAGAGGATGCCCTGATGGAGGTGGCCCTGGAGGCCGGTGCAGAGGATGTGCGCGCCGAGGACGATGCCTACGAGGTGATTACCGAGCCGGACGATTTCGAGGCGGTCAAGGCGGCCATCGATGCAAAGGGGCTGGCTTGCGAAGTGGCCGAAGTGACCATGTTGCCCCAGACCATGGCCCCTGTGGAAGGCGAAAACGCTTCGCGGATGATTCGGCTGATCGAGTATCTGGATGATCTGGACGATGTGCAGAAGGTGTATACCAATGCGGATTTGCCGGATGATGTGATTGATGAATAGTTTTAAGTCTAAAGTGATGATGTTCCATTGATTCGGTGCTTGATGCAGCGCAGCCGCGTGCGCCGGGTTGCGGCACCGTTTCCATAGGCGAGGGTGGGATGGGCCGATTGCCTGAAGAGAGCGTGTTGGCCGGAAATGGCGACGGGTTGTATGATCCCCGGTTTGAGCATGAGGCCTGCGGTGTGGGGTTTGTGTGCCGGCTGAGCGGCGGGCCGTCCCCGGCCATCGTGCGCCAGGGATTGCAATTGCTGGCCAACCTGGCCCATCGTGGCGCCGTGGCGTGCGATGCTAATACCGGCGACGGCGCCGGTATCATGATCCAGATGCCCGACCGCTTTATGCGCCAGGCGGCGGCCGGGGCGGGCATCGATCTGCCGCCGTCGGGTCACTATGCCGCCGGGCTGCTTTTCCTGCCCACGGACCCGGCCGCCCGGACCGATGCCCGGGCCCGCCTGGAAGCGCTGGTGCGTCAAGAGGGCCAGCAGGTGCTGGGATGGCGGACGGTGCCGGTGCAGGATGCCGTGCCGGGTCCCTTGGCCCGCCATGCCCAACCCCACATGGCCCAACTATTCATCGGCCGCCATCCCTCAGTGAGCAATTCGGAGCGGTTTGAACGCATCCTCTACTTGATCCGGCGCCAGGCGGAAAAGACCATTGCGCCGGGCGCTATCGGCCAAGGCCTGTTCCACGTGGCCAGCCTTTCCAGCCGCACCCTGATTTATAAGGGCATGCTGCTGGCCCAGCAGCTCGGACCTTTTTTCGACGATCTGCGCCACCCGGCCATGGCGAGCGCCATGGCCATGGTCCACCAGCGCTACAGCACCAACACCTTTCCTTCCTGGGACCTGGCCCACCCGTTCCGTTTTCTGGCCCACAACGGCGAGATCAACACCCTGCGGGGCAACCTCAACGGACTTAAAGCGCGGGAAGCGCTGCTGGCGTCGCCGCGCTTCGGCCCGGATCTGGCCAAGCTGCTGCCCCTGGTACGGCCCGGATCCAGTGACTCGGCCAGCCTGGACAGTGTGGTGGAGCTGCTCTACCATGCCGGCCGCCCCCTGCCCCACTGCATGATGATGCTGATTCCCGAAGCGTGGGAACACCATGCCGCCATGCCCGACGACCGGCGCGCCTTTTACGCTTACCACGCCTGCGGCATGGAGCCGTGGGACGGACCGGCCCTGGTCACCTTCAGCGACGGCCGTTGCATCGGCGCGCTGCTGGACCGCAATGGCCTGCGGCCGGCGCGCTATACCGTTACCCACGACGGGCTGGTGGTGCTGGCCTCGGAAACCGGAGTGCTGGATATCCCCCCGGAGCAGGTGCAGTGCAAGGGCCGGCTGGACCCGGGGCGCATGTTTCTGGCGGACCTGGAGGCCGGTCGGCTGGTCCCCGACGACGAGATCAAAACCGCCGCGGCCGCCGGGCATCCGTATCGCCGCTGGCTGACGGACAACCTGCTTACCCCGGAATGTCTGACCATCCCTGGCGATCGGCCGGCGCCGGCCGCCGCGCCGGCCGTCCAACGCATCACCAGCGCGGAGCTGACCCGCCGGCATCACTTGTTCGGCTACACCCTGGAGGATCTCACGGTCATCGTATCCCCCATGGTCCATTCGGGCAAGGAGCCGGTGGGATCCATGGGAGACGATATTCCGCCGGCCATCCTTTCCCGGCACGGCCGGCTGCTCTACGACTACTTCCGCCAACTCTTCGCCCAGGTGACCAACCCGCCCCTGGACGCCATCCGCGAAGCGCTGGTCACCTCCCTGCACACCTACCTGGGCGCCGAGGGCAACCTGCTGGACGCCTCGGCCGGCCACTGCCGCCGGTTGCGCCTGGACAACCCCGTACTGACCGATGATCAACTGGCGGCCCTGCGCACCCTCGATCGACCGGGCATCCACTGTGCAACCCTGGCCATGTGCTTTCCCGCCGACCGGGAGACCGACGGCCTGGAGCACGGCCTGATACGGTTGTGCACGGCGGCCGTCGAAGCGGTGACGGCCGGGGCCACCGTCCTCATCCTCTCGGACCGCGACGCCGACGGCCGCCAGGCACCCATTCCCGCCCTGCTGGCCGTGGCCGGGGTGCACCACCACCTGATCCGCGCGGGGTCGCGCAGCCGATGCGCCCTGGTGCTGGAGAGCGCCGAACCCCGTGAGGTGCACCACTTCTGCTGCCTGTTGGGCTATGGCGCCGCGGCCATCAACCCCTACCTGGTCCACGCCACCATTGCCGCCGGTGTGGCCGACGGGTCCCTGGCGGCACCGGATACGGTTTCGGCCCTGGCCCAATATCACCAAGCGGTGACGGCCGGTATTCTGAAGGTGATGTCCAAAAACGGCATCTCCACCCTGCAAAGCTACCAGGGCGCCCAGATCTTCGAGTGCCTGGGGCTGGCCGAATCGGTGGTGGCGCGTCACTTCACCGATACGGCCACCCGCATCGGCGGCGCCGATTTGCCGCGCCTCGGCCGGGAAGTGCTGCTGCGCCACCGCCGTGCCTATCCGGAGACGCCGACGGCCACAACGCCGGTGCTGCCATCGGGCGGCAAATACAAGTGGCGCCGGGACGGCGAGGCCCACCAGTATCAGCCCCAAATGGTGGCCCGTTTCCGCCAGGCGGTCTTCAATGACGACGCGGCGGCCTGGCAGGCCTATTCGGCCGCGGTGGACGCCCAGAACCGCCATGAGGGGCTGCTGCGCGGCCTGATCCATTTGAAGCCCGCCGAGACGCCCATCGCCCTGGCCGAAGTGGAGCCGTGGACCGAAATCGTCAAGCGCTTCAAGACCGGTGGCATCTCCTACGGCGCCATTAGCCAGGAGGCCCACGAGGCCCTGGCCATCGCCATGAATCGCATCGGAGCGCGCAGCAACAGCGGTGAAGGGGGTGAGGACGCCGACCGCTTCACCCCCGATCCCAACGGCGACTGGCGCAACAGCGCCATCAAACAGGTGGCCTCGGGCCGTTTCGGCGTCACCGCCGCCTACCTGGCCAACTGCCGGGAGGTGCAGATCAAAATGGCCCAGGGCGCCAAGCCCGGCGAAGGAGGCCAGCTGCCCGGCTTCAAGGTGTATCCCTGGATCGCCAGGACCCGCCACAGTACGCCCTATGTGGGGTTGATCTCGCCGCCGCCGCACCACGACATCTACTCCATTGAGGACCTGGCCCAACTGATCTACGACCTGAAGCGGGCCAATCCTGTGGCGCGCATCAGCGTCAAGCTGGTCTCCAGCGTGGGGGTGGGAACCATCGCCGCCGGAGTGGTCAAGGGCGGCGCCGATTGCGTGCTGATCAGCGGCGACACCGGCGGCACCGGCGCCTCGCCCCAGGGCTCGATCCGCCATGCCGGCGCACCCTGGGAGTTGGGGCTGCCAGAAGCCCACCAGACCCTGGTGCGCAACGGCCTGCGCCGGCGCATGGTGCTCGAGTGCGATGGCCAGCTCAAAACCGGCCACGATGTGGCCGTGGCCTGCCTGCTGGGGGCCGAGGAGTTCGGCTTCGGCACCCTGGCCCTGGTGGCATTGGGCTGTATCATGATGCGGGTATGCCACCTGAACACCTGCCCGGTGGGCGTGGCCACCCAGGATCCCGAGCTGCGCAGGAAGTTCACCGGCCGGCCCGAACACGTGGTGGCCATGATGCGGTTTCTGGCCGAGGAACTGCGCACCATCATGGCGCGGCTCGGGTTCCGGAGGGTGCAGCAGATGGTGGGCCGCGCCGATTGCCTCGATTTCCAGCCGGCCCTGGATCACTGGAAGGCTCACGACGTCGATCTGTCCAGCGTGGTGCGCCGCATCCAGGCGCCGGTGCATGTCCAGGACCATTGCGGGCACATCGAAGCCCGTATGGTGGATGAGACGCTGGAAAACGACATCCTCGCCCGGGCGGCCCCGGCGCTTGACCATCGGCAACCCGTGAGCGTGGATGTCACCCTGCGCAACATCCACCGTACCGTGGGCACTCGCCTGAGCCACGCCATCGCCCTGCGCCATGGCGAGGCCGGCCTGCCCGACGACACCATCACCCTGTGCTGCCGGGGCACCGCCGGCCAGAGCTTCTGCGCCTTCGCCGCCCGGGGGCTGACCGCCGTGATCCACGGCGATGCCAACGACTACTTCGGCAAGGGACTCTCGGGCGCCAAGCTGATCATTCTGCCGCCGCCCGAAGCCGCCTTCGCCGCCGAGCACAACACCATCATCGGCAATGTGGCCCTCTACGGGGCCACCAGCGGCCAGGCCTACATCCGGGGCCAGGCCGGCATCCGCTTCGGCGTGCGCAACAGCGGGGCGGCCGCCGTGGTTGAAGGCACCGGCGACCACGCCTGCGAGTACATGACCGGCGGCCGGGTGGTGATCCTCGGCCCCACCGGCCGCAATACCGCCGCCGGCATGAGCGGTGGTATCGCCTACGTGCTGGACGAAGCGGGTGACTTCGCCACCCGCCGCTGCAACCGCGAGATGGTGGATCTCGAACCGGTGACCGCCGCCGAGGACGCGGCCGAACTCAAAGCCCTGGTCCAGAGCCATTGGGCGCATACCCAAAGCCCCGTGGCGCGGCGGGTGCTCGACCGGTGGGAGACCATCCTGCCCCGCTTCGTCAAAGTCATGCCCATAGATTACAAAAGGGCATTGGCACGTGAGACCACAAGAGGATAGCCCCATGGGAAAACCCACCGGTTTTAAGGAGTATCCCCGCGAGTTGCCCCGGCGGCGCCCGGTGAACGAGCGCATCCGCGACTTCCGGGAGATCTACCTGCCCTTTGCCGCGGAGCATCTCACCCACCAGGCGGCCCGCTGCATGGATTGCGGCATGCCCACCTGCATCGCCGGATGCCCCCTGGGCAATCTGATTCCGGAGTGGAACGACGCCGTCTATCGTGGCCAGTGGCAACAGGCCGTGGAGCGGTTGCACGCCACCAATAACTTTCCCGAATTCACCGGCCGCCTCTGCCCGGCGCCCTGCGAAGAGGCGTGCGTGCTGGCCATCAACGAACCGGCCGTGACCATCGAGCAGATCGAAAAAGAGATCATCGAACACGCGTTTGCCCAGGGCTGGATCCGGCCCCAGCCCCCCGAACGACGCACGGGCAAGCAGGTGGCGGTGGTGGGTTCGGGTCCCGCCGGGCTGGCCTGCGCCGCCCAGCTCAACCAAGCCGGCCACCATGTGACGGTGTTCGAGCGCTACGACCGCATCGGTGGCCTGCTGCGTTACGGCATCCCCGATTTTAAAATGGAAAAAGGGATCCTTGACCGTCGACTGGCTCTGCTCGAACAGGAGGGGGTGCGGTTCCAGGCCAACGCTCACGTCGGGGTCAACGTGACCGCCGCGGACCTCAAGGCGTTCGATGCCGTGGTGCTGTGTCTCGGCGCCACTGTGCCCCGGGACCTGGCGCTGCCCGGCCGGGAGTTGGACGGTATCCATTTCGCCATGGATTTTCTCACCCGGCAGAACCGCCTGGTCGCCGGGGACGATACTGCCGCTACCCGTCAGGCTCCCATTTGCGCCACCGGCAAGGATGTGATCGTCATCGGCGGCGGCGACACCGGCAGCGACTGCATCGGCACCAGTCTGCGCCAACAGGCCCGTTCGGTGGTCAATTTCGAAGCCGCCGACCGGCCCACCGCCGACCGGCCCGATCACCAGCCGTGGCCCTACTACCCGACCCGGCTGCGCACCAGCAGCTCCCACGAAGAGGGCGGCGAGCGGCATTGGAATATCCTCACCGAATCGTTCCAGGGGCACGACGGCCGGGTGACCGGCCTGACCACCGTGGACATTCGCATGACCCCCCGACCCGACGGCCCGCCGCGCATCGAACCGCTGCCCGGCACCACGCGCCACTGGCCCGCCGACCTGGTGCTCATCGCCATCGGCTACAGCGGCCCGGAAACCAATCCCCTGGCGGACCAATTGGGCTTGCCCCTCGACCCGCGCGGCACCATCGCCACCAACGACCACTTCATGACCGCCGAACCCGGCATCTTCGCCGCCGGCGACGCCCATCGCGGCCAATCCCTCATCGTCTGGGCCATCTCCGAAGGGCGCGAAGCCGCCCGGGCCGTGGATCTCTACCTGACCGGCACCACCCGACTGCCCACCAAAGGATGCTGCGATCTGCCCCTGGTGCGCTGATGGCAGATCACCCCATCGTTGACAAAACGGTCGGTTTGGCCTATCAGCGGTTCTCAGGAAGATGTCTTCGCCGAGACTTGGCTTCACCTGTGTTATCTACCCCTGACCTCTTTCTCGGCAAACCTGCATTACAACCGCTGCACACCGTGCCGCCACCGGGCGCCATCACCCCGGAGCCGGCGGCGGCCGGCCGTCTTGCAGCCCACATCAGGGGGAGGAAGCATGACCCAACTGTTTTTTCCGGACTATTGTTGTTCCATGGATCAAATCACCGGCGACACGCCCGAAGCCGTCGACGCCTTTCGCCGCTGCAACAGGCTCGGCCCCGGGCAACGGCTGCTGCCCGAAACCTTCTACGTCATCCCCGACGACCGGCCGGGAAGTCACTCCATTGCCACCCAACTCAATCTGTTAAAC
>JAGTVD010000523.1 GCA_018224505.1 Desulfatitalea sp.
CGTTCGGACGCCCGGGGGGTGATGGTGGGCCTGACCCGTTTCATCAATCGCAATCACATTGCCCGGGCGGTGCTGGAGGCGGTGGCGTACCAGACCCTTGATGTAGTCGAAGCCATGCAGAAGGATTCCGGGGTGGCGTTGAGCAGTTTGCGGGTGGATGGGGGCATGGTGGTCAACGAACTGCTGATGCAGTTCCAGTCCGACATTCTCGGGGTGCCGGTGATCCGTCCCAAGATCACTGAAACGACGGCCCTGGGCGCCGCATCGGCCGCCGCCCTGGCCAGCGGTTTCGTCAGCGGTTTCGACGAGCTCAAAAGCAATTGGGCGATGGACAAAAGCTGGCAGCCCAAAATGGATTCCGAACAGCGGGCCAAGGGTATCGCCGGATGGAAAAAGGCCGTCGAGCGCACCTTGAACTGGATCGATTAGCGCCATGCCATTCGATTTTACCACAGCGGGTCGTATCCTTTTCGGTGCCGGCACGGCGGGCCGGGTGGCCCTTGAAGCCGCGCGCATGGGCCGGGCGGCGATGCTGGTGGCCGGCCGCCGGACGACACCGGCGGCGATGCTCGGCCGACAGCTCGAAGCACAGGGCGTGGCCTGGCGCGTCTTCGCCGTCGCCGGCGAACCGGAAGTCGAGCAGGTCGTCCAGGGGGCCGCCCTGGCCCGTGACCACGGTTGCGATCTGGTCATCGGGCTGGGCGGCGGCAGCGCTCTGGACGCGGCCAAAGCCATTGCCGCCCTGGCCACCAATACCGAGCCGGTGGAGACTTACCTGGAGATCATCGGCCAGGGACAGCCCCTGAACCGTCGGCCGTTGCCGTGCATCGCCGTGCCCACCACCGCCGGCACCGGCAGCGAAGCGACCCGCAACGCCGTGCTCAAAAGCCGACGCCACCAGGTCAAAGTCAGCTTGCGCAGTCCGGAGATGCTGCCCGATCTGGCCGTGGTGGATCCCGAGCTGACCCTGGGCGTGCCGCCCGAGATTACCGCGGCCACGGGCTGCGACGCCCTGACCCAGTTGTTGGAAGCGTTTGTCTCGACCAGGGCCAATGCGCTCACCGACGCCCTGTGCCGGGAGGCGCTGGGCCGGGCGGCCCGGGCGCTGCCCCGGGCGGTGGCCCATGGGGATGACCTGGATGCCCGCACGGACATGGCCCTGGCCAGTCTGTTCAGTGGTATGGCCCTGGCCAATGCCGGGCTGGGGGCGGTGCACGGCATCGCCGGACCGTTGGGCGGCATGGTCGCCGGCCCCCATGGCGCCCTGTGCGCCCGGCTGCTGCCGCCGGTGGTCGCGGCCAACCTGGATGCGCTGTCCCGGCAGGACCCGGACGGTCCGGCAGTGCAACGCTACACCGAAGCCGCGCGCTTGATGCTCGGCCGTCCAACGGCCGGGGCGACCGATCTGGTCGTCTGGTTGCGCGCAATGGTGGATACCTTTCAGGTTCCGCCCCTGTCCCACTGGGGACTCACCCCCGACAGCGTGCCCTCCCTCGTGGCCAAAGCCAAGGCGGCCAGCAGCATGAAAGGCAATCCGGCGGCCCTGACCGATGACGAACTGGCCGCCATTGTTCTTCAAGCGTTGTGACGGTCGGCGTTCGATGTGCCGCTATTACGACAAGCGCGCCCGCGCTATGAAATAGGGTTTATTCATCGCCCCCTATCGGTTATGCAGATACTTCTCCTTCAAGGCCGCAGCCATCTGGTTGACGGCGGCGAAGGCGCGTTCCACGGTGCGCTCCTTGTCCGGGTTGACCAGGCAGCAGGTGGCCGGAGAGAGCATGCCCTGGGCGATGATTTGTTCCTGCTCGATGCCTTTGTCCCACAGTACTTTCCAGACGGTTTCGAGGCGCTGGATCAGCGAGGGGATCTCTTCCTGGGCAAACGCCTCGAACCCGGTGGGCACAATGCCCCATGCAATGATGCCGCCGCGGTTGAGAAACCGGCGAATGGCCGGCGCATAGGAGGCGAAGATCTCCGCGTTGGTGTAGACATCCAGAGATAGCACTTCCAGGTCCAGATTGAGCAGGAAATCCCAGTCCGGGTTGCCGCACAGGTGGATGCCCCGGGGCCGGTCCACCTGCGCAAAGAATTGGTCCAGGTCCGCCTTGGCCTTGATGTCACCGTAGCCGGCCATGGCCGAAAAGAGAAATTGCAGGCCCGGTTCGTCGACGAACATGAAGGCGTTGGGGTTCATCTGCTGCAGGCGGGCCAGTTGCACATTCAATCGTTTGGCCATGAAATCGAGCATGAAGGGCCGCACGGTGTCATCGAAGAGAATGGGCCGCTCGTCCTGGTCGAGCACATTGAAACCGAAGCTGATGGGGCCTTCGAGTTGTCCCCGGATGGCGGGCCGCTCGGACAGGTCCAGTTCCAGAAACCGGTGGTAAACCGCGGAGTAGGTTTCACTGATGTCGAACAGTTCGGGTTCTTCGAAGTGCAGCAAGGTCTCCTCGAGCTCTTCGGCGAACTTGTCCATGGAGAAACGCAGCGTCCGCTTGTCCAGGTCCAGCACGATCCCCGGAAAGTGCTCGGCCGCCTGGACATACATGTCTTCGTAGTAATTGTAGTTGGGCAACTGGGGCCAGAAAGGCACATCCAACGACAGGGCCATTTCAAGGGCGCGGTCCACGTCGGTGTGCGGCATCACCGCCATGGCGGTGGTCAGCAGGTTGCCGGGGATGGGATTGGTCATGGTCCTCTTTCAGTGGCTGGGGTTATTTCAGGTATGTATCGCTCAGTTGGTCCAACAGGCGGTGAAATGCCTCATGTTTTCCGATGCCGATGCGCTCGCGTTCAAGACGCTCGAAGTCCTCGAATAGTTGGTTGTCGCGGCCCGCGTCCAGCCTGCTGTCCGCCAAGGAAAAGAGGACGCTGTTTTCTTTGGCGATGTGCTGGGTCAGCAGATCCACATATTGGTAAATGGCAGCGGCACTGTCGGCGGCGGCTTGCTTCTCCCCGGACGCATGGCGTGCCAGGGATTCCTTGATCCGGCTGATCAATGCCCGGCCCTGCTCGTGCTCGCTCAGCATCACACCGATGGGCCCCCCTTCGCGCGGTACGCCCGCAGCTTCCATGGCCGGGAATAGAAACTCCTCTTCCTTGCCGTGATGGCAGCGGTCGACAAATATTGTCAGGAATTCCATGATGCCGTCAAGATGTCCGGCAGGGACCACGTCACCGCGCTCGAAGCGCCTGGCTACGGCTTGCAGCACCCGCAGC
>JAGTVD010000524.1 GCA_018224505.1 Desulfatitalea sp.
AGCGGGAAGATCTTGGCCATGGCCAGCAGCGCGCTTTCGGTATTCAGCAATCCCATCACATATTGATGAACCAGTGCCAACCCGGCCGATGAAGCACTGAATCGTCCGGCATTGCGCGCGATGGCCTCATCCCCGGTCTTCTCGGCCACAATCTCGTAAAAGCGGTCTGACTGGGCCTGGGTGAACCAGTGGGCCGTATCGGCCACTTCCGCCGCTGTCATACCGGAATAATCGAGGACCGCCTGGACATTGACTTGAGGATGGGTGATGCGCAGATAATCAATATAGATCTGAAAGATCCGACTGTTGTAAAGAGGGGCCTCTTCAGTCATGATTCCGTCGCAACTCGAGAAACAGCAAGGTGTGAGCAAGCATGGACAAGCCAACTTCAGTTTCTGGTGGATCCCCTGAAAGTGTATTGTTAACAATTTATTGCATAAAAATCCACTTAAAAGATATCGAAACTCAGACGGCTCGCATTAGGACCCGAACAAGGGGGGAGGCTGTCCACCATCGGCGAGCGCGGTTTTCTGACGCGATGCGATCGCATGCTGCGCCAAGGCGCCACGACCGCCGCTGGAAGCCGCTCCCACGGAGCGGCATCACTCCCCGATGATCTTCACCAGCACCCGCTTGCGCCGGCGGCCATCGAACTCGCCATAGAAAATCCGTTCCCAGGTGCCGAAATCCAGTTTGCCGGCGGTCACGGCCACCACCACCTCCCGGCCCATGATTTGGCGCTTCATGTGGGCGTCGGCGTTATCCTCGCCGACGTTATGGCGGTACTGGGAAACCGGGGCGTGCGGGGCCAGCTTTTCCAGCCATAGCTCATAGTCATGGTGCAGTCCGCTTTCGTCATCGTTGATGAAAACGCTGGCTGTTATATGCATCGCGTTACATAGCACAAGCCCTTCCTTGATGCCGCTTTCGGCCAGGGCTTGCTCAACCTGCGGTGTTATGTTGATGAATGCCCGGCGGGTGGGCACTTCGAAAAAGAGTTCCTTGCGGTAGCTTTTCATGATCGCTCCTGAGCTGATCGGGTGGTCGGGTGGTTGGTTGATCGGTTGTTTGGTTATTCGGTTGTTTGGTTGTTTGGTTATTCGGTTGTTTGGTTGGTTGGTTGTTCGGTTGATTGGTTGATTGGTTGATTGGTTGTTCGGTTGATCGGTTGATTGGTTGATTGGTTTGTAGGTTTCAGTACATTTCTCTTTTTTGCGGGCGCAACCGGGGGTTTGCGCCCTGTCGGGACGAGTAGATGTTTTTTTTCGGTTACAGTGTTTTGATCAGTTGGTTGGCGGCCACCAGGAGCGGGTCCCAGGCGGGGCCATACGGTGGCGCATAGGCCATATCCATCTGGCTGAACTGCTCGACGGTCATTTGGGCATGCAAGGCCGCGGCCGCTGTATTGATACGGTGGGCCACCCCTTCGCGCCCCACCATTTGGGCCCCCAGCAGCCGCCCGCTGCCCTTGTCCCCCACCAGGTGCACTTGAATCCGCGATGCGCCTGGATGGGCGTGAGCGCGGGAGGCGGTGTGGATGGTGACCGTGGCCGGTTCGAATCCCGCATCAGCCGCCTCTTTGGCGGTCAGCCCTGTGCGCGCCACCCCCAGCTCGAACACCTTGAATACGGCGCTGCCCACCACCGCCGGCAATGTCACCGGCTTGCCGCACACATCGTCAGCCGCGGCCCAGCCGGTCCGATTGGCGCGCAATGCCAAGGGAATCCAAGTCCGCTGGCCGGTCACCGCGTGGAAGGCATCGGCACAATCGCCCGCCGCGCGAATGGCGGGGTCGGAGGTGCGCGTTTGGGCATCGATGGCAATGGACCGGTCCGGTCCGAGGGCCAACCCGGCCGCGGCGGCTAAATCGCTGTTGGGACGCACCCCCACCGCCACCAACACCATATCGGCGGTCAAAGACGCGCCGGCGGCCGCCATCACTTGCAGCCGATCGCCGTCATCGACAATTTGCGCCACGTCAAATCCAGTGTGGATGGCCACGCCGGCCTTCTCCAGGGTGGCGGATACCGTTTCCACCAGCTCCGAGGCCAGCCAGGGCAGCAAAGCCGGCCGGGGTTTGACCATTGCGACCGCGATGTCTTGTGCCCGCAAGGCTTCGGCCATCTCCATACCGATGTACCCCATGCCGACGATCACAACGGAACGCACCGGCCGAGATGCCAAAAATGCTTTAATCCGGCGCCCATCGTCCAGGCTCTTCAAGACCATGACCCCCGGTCGGTCCCATCCCGGCTGCCGGGGCATGATGGGGGTTGCGCCGGTGGCAACAAGCAAATGATCGTAGGGGATCGCGAACACCCCCTGCGGTCCCTTGCCGGTCACCACACGCCCGACGCGGTCGATCCCCTCCGCACGATGGTCAGTGAGTACCTCGATGCCCATCTTGTTCCGAAACACATCCGCCTGCCGCACAACCAAATCGTCGATCACCCGCCGGGGATCGGAAATATTATACGGAATGCCTCAGGCGCTGTAGGAAACATCCTGTGTTTGCTCAAGGACCGTGATCTCCAATTCCGGATCGCTGCGCCGTGCCCGACTGGCCGCACTCATGCCGGCCGCATCGCCGCCAATGATGACAAATCTCATATGTACCCCCCTACCCCGCAATGGATGAAAGAAAACGCTTAATTTGGCCACATGGCAAATGAGACATCTGACCCCGGTGGATAAGCATCCCGACAACATCCTTGAAACGTTTCAAGTTTCAAGTCATAGGTACCGCGACCTGTCATTCCCGTCAACCAACGACTTGCTTTTATAATGGATGGAACACCTTCATTCGGCCTGCGGCATCCGGCATCCGGTGGTCGCTCTTCACCGGCATGCCGTTTACAGATCCTGGTCCTTCCGCTGAGTCGATTCAAATAAGCTGCTGCATGTGATATGGATGCCTCCGACAGCAGTAGAATCAACAAACCCGGCCGGCGGTCGCTTATCGGCACCTCGGCAGGAAGGGGTCGATGCCCCGGGCAATAGACAACCAATGGTCCTTATGGCGAATCACTCCACAACATCCATCGAACAGCAGGTCAATGCCATTCACCGCCTTGTGGCCAAAGCCCTGTTGACAGACCGCATGGCGGCGCGGCGGGAGTTGGCGCGCTTGCGTAAAGGCAAAGGGACCGTGGACCGCACAGTTGCCCAGTTGCAGACCCTGGAGGGTCGGTTGCAGCGATCGGTGGCCATCCGGCGCGCGCGCCAGGCGCAGCCGTTACGGCTGCAAGTGGATCCCCAACTGCCCATTCACGCCATGCAAGACGAGCTGATCACGGCTATTCAGGCGCATCCGGTGGTGATCGTGGCGGGGGAAACCGGTTCGGGCAAGACCACCCAGCTGCCCAAATTGTGCCTGGCCGCGGGCCGCGGCGTGGACGGCATCATCGGGGTGACGCAGCCGCGGCGCATCGCCGCTTTGACGGTGGGCCGGCGCATGGCCGAAGAGCTGGGCGAATCGGTGGGCCAAACCGTGGGTATCAAAATCCGCTTCCAGGAGAACACGGGCGACCGCACCCGCGTCAAGGTGATGACCGACGGCATTCTGCTGGCCGAGGCCCAATCGGACCGCTTCCTGAACGCGTACGACACCCTGATCGTAGACGAAGCCCACGAGCGCAGCCTGAACATCGACTTTATTCTGGGCCTGCTCAAACAGATGCTGTCCAAGCGGCGCGATCTGAAGGTGATCATCACATCGGCCACCATCGACACCGAAAAGTTCTCCCGGGCCTTTGACCAGGCACCGGTGATTCAGGTGTCGGGCCGCATGTACCCGGTGGAGACCCGCTACGTCGATCCCCTGGAAAACAACGGCGAGGAAGCCACCCACGTGGAGTTGGCCGTGGCCGCCCTGGATCGATTGCAGCAGGAACGGCGCAGGGGGGATGTGCTGGTTTTCATGCCCACCGAGCAGGATATCCGCGACACATGCGAACTGATCCAGGGGCGCCGCTATCCCGGCACAGAGGTGACGCCGCTGTTCGCGCGCCTCTCCGCCGCCGACCAGCAACGGGTGTTTCAACCGGCCAAAGGACGGAAGATCGTGGTCGCCACCAACGTGGCCGAAACCTCCATTACCATTCCCGGCATCCGCTATGTGATCGACACCGGTCTGGCCCGCATCAGCCAGTACACCCCGCGCTCGCGCACCAACACCTTGCCCGTGGTGCCCATTTCCCGGAGCAGCGCCGATCAGCGCCAGGGCCGCTGCGGTCGCGTGGCCAACGGTATCTGCATCCGGCTCTACAGCGAAGCCGACTATCTCCAGCGGCCGCGCTTCACCCCGCCGGAAATCCTGCGCTCCAACCTCGCCGAGGTGATCTTGCGCATGATTGCACTCAAATTGGGAGATGTGGCGGCCTTTCCCTTCATCGACCCGCCGGCGCCCAAAAGCATCCAGGATGGTTACAGCCTGCTGTTGGAACTGGGGGCCATTGCGCCGGTTCAAAATAGGGTCGATTCCGGTGGTCGCTTCACCCTTACCGCCAAAGGACGCGTGATGGCCCGCCTGCCCCTGGATCCGCGCCTGGCATGCATGCTGCTCGAAGCCCACCAGCGCAAGTGCCTGCCCGAAGTGGCGGTCATCGCCGCGGCCCTGAGCATCCAGGACCCACGCGAGCGCCCGGCGGACAAACAGGCCCAGGCGGACGAGGCCCATGCCCGCTTTGCCGACCCGGCCTCGGACTTCATCACCCTGCTCAACCTCTGGCATCAGTATGGCCAAGCTACAGCCCGGCGCACCAGCTGGCAAACAGCGAAGAAATTCTGCCGGGAGCACTTTCTCGCTTTTCGGCGCATGCGCGAGTGGCGCGACGTCCATCAGCAAATCGTCACCGAGCTGGCCGAGCACGACATCCGCGCCGATCGTCCGCCGGCCCCGCCCCCCGCGCCGGGAGATATGGGCCACAGCGCCTATGCCGCCATCCATCAAGCCATTCTCAGCGGCTTTCTCTCCAACATCGGCCTGAAAAAGGAGAAGCAGATCTTCCAGGCCGCCCATGGCCGCCAGGCAATGGTCTTTCCCGGTTCCGGTGTGTTCAAAAACCCGGGCCAATGGATCGTGGCCGCCGAGATGGTGGAAACCTCGCGGCTTTTCGCCCGCTGCGTCGGCAATATCGACCCGGCCTGGATCGAGCCCGTCGGTCGCGCACAGTGCAAGTACACCTATCTCGATCCCCGCTGGGAACGGCGCCGGGAAGCGGTGGTGGCCACCGAACAGGTCAGCCTTTACGGCCTGATCGTGGACCGGCGGCCGCGGCCATACGGCCCCATCGATCCGGCCGAAGCCTCCGGAATCTTCATCCGTCAGGCGCTGATCATGGGGGATGTGCGCCGTCCCCTGCCCTTCATGCAGCACAACCAGCGCCTGATTGCCGATATCGAGGAGATGCAGGACCGCCTGCGGCGCAAGGATCTGCTCGTGGATGAAGAGGTGTTGCTGCACCTCTACCGGGAACGGCTGGGGCAGGTGTACGACATTCGTGGCCTGCACAAACTGATCGAGCAGGCCGGCGGCGATGACTTTCTGCGGTTCTCAAAGGTGGACCTGCTCTATTCCGCTCCCGAGGCGGATCAACTGGCACGCTTCCCCGAACAGGTGGCCGCCGGCGACCTGGCCCTGGCCCTGCAATATCGCTTCGCCCCGGGCGAAGAGAACGACGGCGTGACCCTGCAGGTCCCCGAAACCGCCGCCGGCGCCGTTGCCGACGAAGCGGTGCAGTGGCTGGTGCCCGGTTTGCTCGGAGAGAAGATCGCCGCCTTGATTCGGGCGCTGCCCAAGGAGCACCGGCGCAAACTGGTGCCCATCAACGAGACGGTCCAGACCATCGTCGACCGGATGCCGGCCGATCCGCGCACCAGGATAGCCACTGCACTGAGCCGCTTTATCCGCAACCAGTGGGGTGTCGCCATCCCCGAGACGGCCTGGAACGAAGGGCAGTTGCCCGATTATTTACGCATGCGCATCGCCGTCACCGATCCCCAGGGACGGATCCTGCGCGCCGGGCGTGACACGGGGGTACTGACAGGACCAGGCCACGGACCGGCCCCGCCCGACGATTTTGACCGCGCCCGACGGGCCTGGGAACGCGGCCCCATCGACGCTTGGGATTTCGGCGACCTGCCTGAAACCGTGGCGCTGCCCGCCGGCAAGGGACGGGCCCACACCGGCTACCCCTGTCTCGAAGCACGCGCGGACACCGTGATTCTCACCGCCCTGGCCGACCGGCTCGCCGCCCGGCGCACGCACCCCCAGGGCGTCAAAGCGCTGCTGATGGTCCGGTTCAAATCGGAAATTAAATTCCTGCGCAAGAACCTCGCTCTGCCCTATGAAAGCCACGCCCTGTGCCGTTACATCGGCGGCCGGCAGGCCCTGGAAGAACAGCTGTTCCAACGGGTGCTGGACGAACAGCTGGCCCGGGATGTCCGCACGTCCGCCGCCTTCGAAGATCTGGCGGCGCTAATTGCCGGGGAAAACATGGCGGCCTGGGGGCAGACCAAACGGCGCCACCTATTGACGATTCTGGACGCCTATCACGCCCTGCGCACGCGGCTGGCCGACATAGAACGCGCCCACCCCGCCAACGCCGCCATGACGGCGTTCCTGAACGATCTGCGCGGGATGCTGGGCGCGCTGGCGCCGGACAATCTGATTGCCCTCTATTCCGACGACCGCCTGACACACCTGCCCCGCTACATCCGGGCAATCTCCATGCGCGCCGAACGGGGGGTGCTCGACCTGGAAAAGGACCAGGCCAAAGCCAGCCAAATCGCGCCTTTTGCACGCCGCCTGCAGGCCCTGGTGCGCGATCTGACCCCGAACACCAGCGCCGAAAGACGCCAGGCCGTGGAAGATTTCTTCTGGATGCTGGAAGAGTTCCGCATTGCCGTCTTCGCCCCGGAAGTTAAAACCGCCCACCCGGTCTCGGCCAAACGGCTGGAAAAGCAATTCAAAGAATTGGAACAGATGATATAGAGCTTGCACTAGAACAGGTTCTGATTGCAGGAGGACCTTAAGGCACGCGCAACCTCCGGTTCAAACGACCAAAGGCAATTCACCGGGAGTTGCCGACCGCAAGCGTCATGACCAGCCGAAACCCCAGGCCGGGACCCATCAGATCCCGGGCAAAGCCCAAACGGCGGGCACAGCGGGCGCTCCAGGCATCCAAATGATAGGCACCGCCCCGGATCACCCGATCCGCCTCTGTCGTCTCCATCAGCGGATTGCGGGCAGCATGCTGCCTGTAGGCGTCATCGGCGAACCCGTCCCGGCACCACTCCCACACGTTGCCACTCATATCGCACAGACCCAACCCATTGGGCGTCTTGGTGCCCACATCATGGGTATGCCCGTGACTATTGGCCTCGTACCACGCCAGGCGGTCAATCTCCTCCTCGCCGGCGTAAAGCGTTTCACGGCCACCGCTGCGGGCGGCATATTCCCACTGGGCCTCGGTAGGCAGGTCGAACCGGTATTGGCCTTTGTGGGACTCGGTGAGCCGGCAGGCGAAATCCCGGGCCGCCCCCCAGGTCACCTGCTCCACCGGGTGTCGCTGCCCCTCGAACATGGCGGGGTTGTCCGGCATCAAACGCAGCCACTGCACCTGGGTCACACACCAGATCGCCATGTAAAACCCATCCAGAGCCACTTCGTGCACCGGCTGCTCGTTGTCCGCCCCTGCCCCGAAGGTGTCTCCCATGGCGAAAGAACCCCCGGGCACCCGCACCATTTCGATGCCGCACACCGCATCCGTAAAGGTGGCCGGCAATTTGGACACCGGGTTTTCCGACCCCGGTGACAAGGCCCGGGTGTCGGTCCGGTCCGGCGCATCGGCGGCCGTGCGGCAACGGGGGCACACGCCGTCCGGCCCGGTCACCCGACTGCCACAAACCGGGCAAACCAGCGGAACCTCACATTGGGGGCAGCGCTTCCAATTCTCCTTCACGGCAAGACCACAGGCCGGGCAGGTCAACGCCTTCAAGCGGGTTTCGCAAACCGGGCAGATGCGCCAATCGGGCTGAAC
>JAGTVD010000525.1 GCA_018224505.1 Desulfatitalea sp.
AGCGTCGTGGGCCTTTTTTTCGTCATGGGCGCTGTGGCAGCTGCGGCATGTCTCAACGGTCTGGGGGGTGTGACCGTAGCGGGCGGCCTGGGGATGGCACGTCAGGCACGCCAGGTCGGCATGGGACGTGGCCCGGTAATCTTCCGGATGGATGAAAACACCTTGCGGGGAAAGGGTTTCCCCGGCAGGGATTGCATCGGCGCCATGGCAATGGAAACAAAACGCCTGGACCCTGGCATGTTCCGCCGGTCGGGACAGATCCGGCGTCTGGTGGCACGCCATGCAGCGGCCATCGGCGCCGTCGGTATCAGCGGGTGCGGGCAAACCATCACGCGCAACATGACAGGCGCTGCACCGCTCGGTCCGGGGGCGGGCCGGATCCAGTCGCGTCTCCATGCCGGCGGTACGCTGGTAATGGGGGTCGTGGCAGGCCAGACAATCCTGGTAGTCTTCCGGTGCATCCACCGTCAGTGTTCCGTGGAAGCCGCTGTCCAGGTCGTCAACTACCTGGTCGTGACAGGTCATACAGGCGTCAAGCCGTTCCGGTCGGATTGGTCTTTGGTTGACGTGCCGCGGGTCGGGATGGGGCGTTTGGCCAGGAATGTCGCCATGACACTCCAGGCAGGTGAACGTTCCGTGGGCGGAGGTGTGGTACTGCTCCGGTTCGATCAGCCATGCGGCCACCGGGGGGGCGCCCACGGAAGTGATCAACAGTAGAACAAGTAAAGCTCCGGGCAGGGATATCGTGCCCGGGGGGATGGAAGATGCTGAAAAACGGCGTGATCGCATGCTATTCCACCACTCCGATGGTATAGGGGCCATCCGGAATCACCACCGCTGACCCGTGGTCGGCCAGAAGGCGATTGGCGGTCTCCTGGAGATTTTCCACCCGCACGGCGCCCAGGCTTTTGAAATCGTCCGCTGCCAGCCCGGGAGCATATAGGTAGACTTTTCCGGCATGGTCAAAGGCTTGGTAGATGTTTTGGGCACACCACTGGTCGATGACGAAGTTGACCGGGTCGCAGTACCCGTCGAAAAACTCCCGGGGGGTGCAGACCGAGTGGATGATGTTGCAGAAATCGGGGCTTCCTAAACCCTCGCGGCATTCACAGGCCACGAGGATGGTGCCGCCTTTCCTGAGAATACTTTTAGCGCCGATCAAGGCTTTGCTGATCTGGTAGAAGGTGGCATCCAGGGGAAAGCCGCCGCCCGAAGTGATCACCAGGTCAACCGCCCGGTCCAGAGGGAACACCGAGTGATGCCGCACCATGGCGCAGCCGGCCAAATGGGCTTCGTTGAAATGGCCGGCGAACACGCCGGCGATTTCGCGCTGGCGATTGATGACCACGTTCAAAATAAAATCCACCCCCACGCGTTCCGCCACCCGGATGCCGTAGTTGTGGAACGGGTTGTCGTCGATCAGGCAGTTGGTCACTTTGGGGTGGTCGATCATCTCAAAGGAGTGCATGAACTTCATGGTTTCGAAGCTGGCGATACCCGGCAGAATCGCTTTTCGACCACCGGAATAGCCGGCATAGAAATGGGGCTCGATCAAACCGGTGAGAATCTTCAACTCGGCGTCCAGGTAGTGGGTGTTGATTTCGATGGGTGCGCCGTCAATCATGTCCACACGCCGGTACTCTTCGCTTTTGCGGCAGTAGTGATTGACCACCTTGTAGTCCGCGGCGATCTGCGGTCCCACCAGGGCTTCCAGCTCCGCCCCCAGGTTGGGGCGGTGCATGCCGGTGGCGATCAGGATGGTGATCGCCTCCCGTGGGATGCCGTTTTGTTCCAGTGTCCGCAGCAGCGGCGGGAGAATGATCCGGTTGGGCACCGGCCGGGTAAAGTCGGAGATCACCACACACGCCGATTGCTTGCCTTTGGCTAACTGGGCCAGGGATGGGCTGGCGAGCGGGGACCGCAGTGCCTCGACCACGGCGGCGCCCGGGTCCGCCAGGGAGGCGATCGGCGCCATTTCCATGATCTGGACAGCAGCCGGCACATCCAGGGCTAATCTTTTTTCACCGCACAGCAGGTGGGTCGATTGATGTGTCATGGGGTTCTCCTCGATATCGTCGCGCGCGTCCTAACTCCCGAAGAAGAACTCGGGCAGGAAGCTTACAAGGGAAGGAAACAGCACCAGAATCATCATGCCGGTGATCTGCAGCAGCACGAAGGGCATGATACCCCGGTAGACGTGCATCATGGTGTAGTCCATCGGCGCCACCCCCTTGAAGTAGAACAAGGCATAACCGAAGGGCGGCGTCAAAAAGGAGGTTTGCAGATTCACGCACATCAAGATGGAAAACCACAGCGGGTCGAAACCGATCTCCATGGCGATGGGCAGAAAGATGGGCACCGTGATCATCAGGATGGCCGCCCAGTCCACGAACATGCCCATGATGAATACTACCGCCATCATGATGAACAGGACGACCCAGCGGTCCAGGCCGGTGCCGATGAGCAGGTCGGCCACGACATCCGCGCCACCGATGCGGATAAAAACCACGCTGAAGAGTTTTCCACCGATGAACAGGGCCATGACCATGGCCGTGGTTTTCATCGTGGAAAAGCAGGATTCGCGCAGCACCGTCCAGTTGAGTTTGCGATTGAAAAGGGCCAGGAACAGAGCCCCGGTGGCTCCCATGCCGGCCGCTTCGGTGGGGGTGGCGATCCCCCCCAGGATGGTGCCCATCACCATCAGGATCAAAGCCAGCGGCGGCACCATGGACTTCATGGTCATGGCCCACTTTTGACCGGCGCTCCATTTGCGGGCTTCTTCTTTGGCAATGGGCGGTCCCAACTTGGGATTCAGCCCGCAGCGCAAGAGGACGTATATAAAGTAGAGCCCGGCCAGCAGCAGGCCCGGGATCACCGATGCGGCGAACAGATTGCCCACGGAGGTCTCCCGCAACCCGGTCAGGCCACCGTATACCACCATCATGATGCTGGGGGGAATCAGAATGCCCAGGGTGCCCGACGCGCAGATGATGCCGGCGGTCAATTCCTTCTGATAGCCTTTTTCCATCAGCACCGGCGTCGCCAATAGCCCCATGGCCACCACCGAAGCGCCGATGATGCCCGTGGTGGCGGCAAAGATGGTGCACACCAGCACCACGGCCAGGCCCAGGCCGCCCCGGACGGCGCCCAGCACGATGTAAAGCGAGTCGAAGAGGGCTTCGGCGACCTTTGAGCGGTCCAGCAGCTGGGCCATCAGAATGAACAGGGGAATGGCCACCAGGGTGTAGTTGTCCATCAAACCCCATGTGTTGTTCACGAACATGTAAAACAACCCATGGATGTTGAACCCGTTTTCTATCAGGCCGAAGAGCGTCGCCACCGCGGCCAGGGTGAAAGCCAGCGGATGTCCCAGCGTGATGGCAAAAATCAGAACGGCGAACATGGCCAGGGACAGGAATTCAGCGCTCATGATATTTTCTCACCTTATGATTGGTTTTGGGATTTGCCGGCCAGGATATAGATCTGTTTGATCACAACGGATACACCCTGAAGCAAGAGAAACAGAAAGCATAGCGCCATCAGCATCTTGACGGGATAAATGGGCGGCGCCCAACTCGTCCAGCTTTTTTCCCGCGCAAGCCAGGAGGTCCAGGCGAACTTCCAGGAGTATTGAAAAAGCAGGAAATTGACCGGAATGAAGAGCACCGCGTATGTAATGATGTTCAGGACCGCCTGGGCCTTCAGCGGCAGGCGGGATGAAAAAATGTCCACCTGCACATGCCCATTCATGCGTTCGCAATAGCTCAACCCCAGCATGTAATGGAAAGCATAAAGGAAGGTGGTCGCCTCAAA
>JAGTVD010000526.1 GCA_018224505.1 Desulfatitalea sp.
GTCTGCCGCTGTCGCCGCTGGTGGTGCCGGCGTCCGAGGTGCCGCTGTGCATCGCTGCCGTCACCTTGCTTGGCCGCCTGCTGATATTTCCCCTGGCGGATCTGCCCGAGCTGCCCAAGGGCAAGGGGAACAAAATCATCCACATCCCCCCCCGGGATCTGAAGGAAGGTCTGGATCGATTGCAGTTCGTCAATCTGATCGGCGAGCAGCAGAAGCTGGTCATCCATGCCGGTAAGCAGTTCTTTGCCCTGGCGGCCGGCAACCTGCAGCAATTCATGGGAGAACGGGGCAAACGGGGCAAAAAGCTGCCCCGGGGATTCCAGCGGGTGACCGATGTGACGGTGGAATAATCGCCTTGCGCTATCCGGAGGTTCTTTTGCGCAGGCGGCGGACGTCACCGATGCGGATGGTCAACTGAGTGGTGTCGAAGTGTTCGAGCAGCGGGATCAGGTATTTTCGTGAAAGTCCGGTCATCTCCTTGAATTGGGGGGTGGATATCTCTTCTTGGGCGGTCAGATGGTCCACCAGGGATTGCTTCACCTTGTCCAATGGTTCATGGTGATAGTAAAGCTCTTCCTTGACCTTGACCATCAGGCCTTCATTGACGAGCAGGGAAAGCACCTGGCGCGCTTGCTCCAGCGGTGTGTCCAACTGCTGGCACAGGTCTTTGAAGTAGGGCGGGCTCAACCCCTCCCGCGTATAGGTCTCCAGAATACTTTCCCGCAATGCCTGCTGGTCCACCCCCAAAGCCACCCGGTGGTCGGACAGATGCACCAGATCTTCCTGTTGGGCGATGGTGCTGTTTTTGACCATCTGCTGCAGTGCGAGCAGAAAGAGCTTGATGTCCACGACGGCGGGCAGTTTGGATTTCAATTCCTCCTTGGGCATTCCGGCTTTCAACGGATTTTTTTTGTGGTGGGCGGCCAGGTGGTCGCTGATGGCCGATTCCAGGTCGGCAAAGGCGCGCTGGTGGACATAACGCCGCTTCTCCCGGTCGATCTGGATAGCGCTTTTTTGGGACATCATCCCCTGCAGGACGCGATCGAGCTGCTTTTCGGGCAGGTTGGTCATGATGCGCAGATCGTTGAATGTGCAACCATTGAAACCGGCCTCCTCCAGGTGGTAGGTCACGATCTGCTCGGGGGCCGCTTCGGACAGGTCCGAGAGTCGGGTGGTGATCTCCGGGCGGTTGCGCTTGTGTTTGGGCGCGACGGGGTTGAGCACCAGGCCTCCGCCCACTGTGCGGGTGGGGGAGTAACTGCGCAGCACGTAGCGGTCGTCCTTGACCAGGGTAACCGGCGTGTCGAGGCGAATTTGAGCCACGGTGCGTTCCCCTGGCGGCAGATCGTCCCGGTCCAACAGAACGACCACCCCCATCATTTCCCCGGTGCCGGTATGAAAGCGCACCCGGCTGCGGTTCTTCAGTGCCCTGGGGTTGCTGGGCAGGTAGCGGAGCACCACATCCACCATATAGCTGGGTACCAGCGAGTCGGGCATGGCGATCACATCGCCACGGTTCACTGCCGTTTTCTCCAGCCCCTGGAAGTTGATCGCGGTGCGCATGCCGGCCTCGGCCACATTGACGCTCTGATTGTGCACCTGCAACCCCCGCACCTTGGAGACTTCCCGCGAGGGGTAGAGCATCACGCGCTCACCCACCGCCACTTTGCCGGAGGCGAGGGTGCCGGTGATGACGGTGCCGAACCCCTTCATGGAGAAGACACGGTCCACCGGCAGACGAAAGAGACCCGAAGCGGATCGGGCGGGTATGTCGGCACTGATACGGTCCAGGGCCCGGGTGAACTCGGGAAGCCCTTGCCCGGTGACGGCTGAGACAGGAATGACAGGGGCCGATTCGAGGAAGGTGCCCCGGGTGAAATCGGCGACTTCCTCCTGCACCAGGGCCAGCCACTCTTCATCCACCATGTCCACCTTGGTGAGCACCACCAGGCCATGGCGGATGCCCAGCAGCGAGCAGATCTCCATGTGTTCCCGGGTTTGGGGCATGATGCCTTCATCGGCTGCGATCACCAGTGCGACCAGGTCGATGCCCGTGGCGCCGGCCACCATGTTTTTGACGAACTTTTCATGGCCCGGCACATCCACGATGCCCATGCGCTGTCCGCTGGGCAGATCCAGGGAGGCGAATCCAAGTTCGATGGTAATGCCGCGCAATTGTTCTTCCTTGAGGCGATCCGTGTTGATGCCGGTCAAGGCTTTAATCAGGCTGGTCTTGCCGTGGTCGATGTGCCCGGCGGTTCCCAATATGATCTGCTTCACAGCCAATCAACTCCTCTTCAGTGCAGCGACGGTTTGCAATGCGACGGTGCAATGGGCAGCGCAGACGGGGCGTTAGGGTGCCCGGCGGCGGGAAACGGCCGCATTGCTATTTCCTGCGGTCGTGCAGGTATTCGGTCAGATAGGCCAGCGCCACCAGGATTGCGCACAGCCCGATTACAAAGAACTTGGAGGCATCCGGATAAAACAAGTGAGCTGCCACAATGCCGAAAAAGACGCCTAGCGCGGCGCGGATCATAAATATATGCATGCGGGTCATGGTTGTCTCCCGGGTCACTGTGAGGGCCGGCGAACGAAGCGGATTTGGAATTGCAGCGGTCCAACGGCAATGATGTCCTGGTGTTGCAATTTGCGCGACGATTCGACCGGCGCCCCGTTGACGTTGACCCGGAGCCATCCGCCTCTGCGGGTCAGGGTGTAGCTGTCGCCATGTTTGGCGATGGTGGCGGACGGCGTGCCGGCAAACCACGCGCGGATACCGTTAAGCCGGATGTCGGCGTCGGGGTTTTTGCCGATGGCCACCACCTGGTCGGTCAGTTCGAAGTCTTCCTTGTGGGCGGAGAGAAAGGAGAGGTAGTCGAAGCTCAACCAGGTCGGCTGAAAGGTCTCTCTTTCCAGCACGATGGTCTGTTCGGCGTCCGATGCTGCCGTGGACCGGGCGATCAACTGCTCGGCGTTGGCTTCGAGGGACAGCGTTTCGTGCAAATCGACGATAATGATGTGCTTGCCGATGGAAATCCAATCCTGGTGGGTCAGGGGGGACCGTGCGACCTTTTCATTGTTGACCAGGGTGCCGTTGCGGCTGCCCAGATCGGTGATGATCAACTTCTGGCCATCGAAGTTGATCTTCGCATGGTGGGCCGATACCGCCTTGTTGTCGATTACAATACGATTATCGGCGCTTCGGCCGATGGTGACCGGTTCTCCTGAGGCAACCAATTGATTGCCAAGCACTTTGTTGTTCAGCGTCAAGATCAGTCGCGCCATGCCCGCTCCTTTTATCAGTCCGTGCCTGTGGTCAGCATAAGTGCTTAAAATCATTGTTTTGAGCGCTTGTCAAGGGGGCCGGGCACTTCCCACGGGGTGATTGCATGTACGCCAAAGAGATGGCGCGGGTAACTGTAGTGGTAGTTAAGCCGGTGCACCCGGCAGCGGGGGTGGGGCGCTGCACGCAACGGGGTTCAAGTGGCGCTAAGGGGTGTGCTCCGGGTAGGCCCGCAAACTCACTGCGTTCAGACAGTGCGGGCCGAACAACCCTGCGCACACCCCCAAGCGTCACTA
>JAGTVD010000527.1 GCA_018224505.1 Desulfatitalea sp.
CCTCGGGTACCCTGGAAATCGTTCTGGCGCGGTTGGCCGATATCATGGAAAAACACGAAGCACTCAAGAACCGGCTGACCACCGCCATGATCTATCCGCTCCTGATCCTGATGACCAGCATCCTGGTAGTCACCTTCATGTTGATGTTCGTTACCCCCAAGATCATGTCGATGTTTGACAATATGAAGCAGGCGCTGCCTTTGCCCACACTGATTCTGCTGGCCGTCAGCGATTTCCTGCAAGCCTACTGGTGGATCCTGGTGGTGCTGCTCATCGCATTCCTGCTGGGGTTGCGCGCCATGAGCAAGAACCCCAAGGGGCGCGAACGGCTGGACGCCCTCGCCCTGCGCCTGCCCCTGGTGGGCGAGCTGGTGCGCAAACTGGCCGCCGCTCGATTCGCCCGCACCTTGGGATCCCTGTTGGAAAACGGCATCTCCATGCTGCCGGCCATGGGTATCGTGGAAAACATTGTCGGCAACATTCGCATCGCCCAGGCAGTGTCCAATGCCTCGATCGAGGTCGGCAAAGGACAAGGGCTGGGCAAGACCTTGAACTCCAGCGGGGTATTCCCACCCATGGCGATTCAGATGATCCTGGTGGGGGAACAGAGCGGCAACTTGGAGGAGATGCTCGACAAGGTCGCCGATGTGTTCGAAAAAGAGGTGGAAACCACGGCCATGCGATTGTCCGCGCTGATTGAACCGGTGATGCTGCTGGTCATGGCTGTTGTGGTGTTGTTCATCGTGCTGGCCATCTGTCTGCCGATTTTTGAAATGAACCAGATGATCCGATGACCCCAACCGGCCCAACTGCTGTTCGCCGGGAAATGCCGGGCATTTATAGAAAAGCTTGAAAGTTGCATCGATGCCGCCTATAATGCGCGAGGCTTCGAAAAAGGACAAACCGTCGATCTCACCGTTTAGCACGGGCACACTTGCGCAAACGGCCAAGGGAGGATCTGTTGAACCAATGAATACCATGACCATGAAAAACAATAAGGGTTTCACACTCATCGAACTTCTGGTGGTGATCCTGATTTTGGGATTGCTGATCGGTATCGTTGGCCCCCGGGTGATCGGCCGTACCGATGACGCCAAGGTCAGCGCCGCCAGAATTCAGATTGAAAGCCTCATTTCCGCGCTCAACATGTACAAATTGGACAATGGGGTCTATCCCGGCACAGAACAAGGCCTCCAGGCCCTGGTGGCTCCCCCCCAAACCGGCAATGCACCCCGAAATTGGCGCCAGGGCGGTTATCTGGAGCGGGGTCAAATCCCGAAAGATCCCTGGGGCAACGATTATGTCTACCTGGCGCCAGGCGCCCACGGGGATTTCGACCTGGTTTCCTACGGGGCCGACGGCCAACCCGGCGGCGACGGTTACAACAAGGATATTACCAACTGGGAACTGGACCAATAAGCCTTACCGGCTGAAACCATGCCGACAAACATCCGATCAGAGCGTGCGACCCGCGGCCGGCCGGCGCCGTCCAGACGCAGCCGGCAATGCCGAAACGGCTTTACCATGATCGAACTGCTGGTGGTGATGCTGCTGATCACCATTGTATTATCGGTCACCATTCCCCGCTTCGATACCGGCATGATGCAGGATCCGCAAAAGCAGCTCTCCCGCTGGATGATCAACACCACCCGGAGCCTGCGTGCCGCCGCCATGGCGACCCAGAGGGTGCATTCTCTGGTGGTGGACATCGATGGCAACCGAATGTGGACCGTGCACGCCGAGATGGATGAAGAGACCCTGTCCGGCGCCGCGGACAAAGCATTCAAGCCGGGCGGCGCCATACGCCTGGTCAATGTGCAGTTTCCCGAACAGGAACTCGGGACTTCCGGTACCACAGAAATCCATTTCCATCCCGCCGGTTACTCGGACCCGGCGATGATTCACTGGACCTATAAAAACACACAGCGCTTTTCCTATCAGGTGGAGCCGCTTTTACCCAAAGTGAGGTTGTTGGAGGGATGGGGCACCTACTAAGTGGTCGCGGGCACGTAATGGCCATACCCCCAAGGCGTCGGGCAGGTGCGACCCACGGGTTCACCTTGATCGAAGTGCTGGTGGCCCTCTCCATCCTGACGGTTGCGCTTACGAGCATCTACCGGTTGCAGAGCGACACCTTCAGAATGAGCGATGACACGCGCTTTTATACGCTTGCACCGATGTTGGCCCAGCAAAAAATCTCCGAAATCGAACGCCAGGGACTTTCCCTGGTGTCTGGCGGTTCCGGGGATTTCGGGCAGGCGTTTCCGGGCTATGCATGGTCACTGCGGATCGAGGATGCCCAGTCGGAGCTGATCAAAAACCCGAAACACCACCTGATTCGCCTCGACCTGGAGATCACCCGCGATGAAGTGCGGCGATACGCTTTAAGGACTTATCGTTTTTATGTGGATTGAGATTAAAAGAAGATTCGGTCTTATCAAGCCCACCGGCTTCACCTTGTTGGAGATACTGGCCGCCATCTTCATCTTTTCCATCGTCATGGGATTGGTCTTCGGCACTTTTGGCGGCGTTTTCTCCAGCGCCGACCGGGTGAGCGCCGCCAGCGATCTCTACGAAATGGCCAGTGCCAGCATGGGTCGCATGACAACGGATCTGCAAGCGATCCATATCACCCAGCCTCCCCGCTACAAAGCGCCGGACCTGGACAGCGAACCGGACCCCTATCGCGTGGAAGGCCGCTCCGAATACATGGGGGCCCAAAGTTTCGCCACGATTCGCTTCACTTCCCTGGCCCATCTGCCCATTGGCCGGAATCCCCGCGAGGGCATCACCCGCATCGTCTATTATGTGCAGGATACCCAGGACGACGGGTATGTGCTGCGCCGATCCGATGCCCCCTTCCCCTTTCAACCGTTTGAGCCGTCATCCACCGACCCGGTGTTGTGCGAGCAGGTCATCGCCTTCAAAGTCGTTTATTACGACAAGGAGGGACGCGAATCGGAGGAATGGAATTCGGAATCGGACCTGTACGAGTACAGCACGCCCCAGGCTGTGGGCATTGAGTTGACCATTGGCAGCGAGCAGATGTCCTATACATTCGCCACCGAAGTGGCCCTGCCGATGGTCCGCTCCATATCGAGGAGACGGTGACCCATGATCATGACGGTTCTGATGCATATGAAGCAGCGTTATGCCTCAATAGCGTCCCTCAGCAGGCGCCGCAACCGTAAAAACCAGGGCATTGCGGTGATTCTGGCATTGACCACCATGCTCATGGTGGTTAGCGTGGCATTGGAACTGCATTTGAATGAACGGAACAATATGATTGGGGCGGCTGTACTGAGAGACCGGGTCACCCTGCAGCAGATGGCTGCATCGGGGGTCCACCTGGCCATGGCGGTATTGCTCAAGGATCGCCAGGAGGTGGAAAGTGTTTCACTGCAGGAAGATTGGGCCGACACCGAAACCATGGCCGCCATTGTGGAAACTTTTCCCTTCGAGGAGGGCAAGCTGGAAGTGGCCATCGTGGATGAAATGAGCAAGATTCAAATCAACGCCTTGGTGAAGTACCCGGATGGCCAGCAGTTCAACGATTCACATCGTCTGCTGTGGGAACGTTTCGCGCAGTTGGCCATGGCCATGAACGAAGATCTGCAGCATGACGACATGTTGACGTTGATCCACGCCTTGAAGGATTGGCTCGATGGCGACGATCACATCACGGAATTGAGCGGTGCCGAATCGGACTATTACCAGGGCCTCGATCCCCCCTATAGCGCTAAAAACGGCCCCCTGGATCATCTTTCGGAGTTGCTGCTGGTCAAGGGAGTAACCCCCGAAATCTATCACGGCGTGGCCGGTGTCGGCGGTTTGAGCCAGTATCTGACGGTTTACGGTGCCGAAGAGATAGGTGACGAACAGTTCACTTTCCCCGGCAAGATCAACATCAACACGGCTGAACTGCCGGTGCTCAGCGCCCTGTTGCCCTTTGAGTACGCCGAATTCGCCCCTCTGCTGATCGAACATCGGGAAGCCACCAGCGGGTCCCTCTATACCAACGAACTGACCCGTCAGGATTGGTACAAAATGGTGCCCGGAATGGCCGGGGCCACCATCGACCCGAACCTGCTGACGGTATCCAGCGACACGTTTCAAATCATCTCCAGCGCCGTGCTTAACGATGTCCGCGTGACCACCACAGCGGTCGTCCAACGCACCAAGCCATCGGAAATGGACCCATGGCAATGTAAGATCTTGAAATGGGAGACAGAATAGGCTATTGTGACCTATCAGATCAAAAAAGTGGGCTTCGCAATGATCTGTATTCACATCGCAAATGGTCCGGTGGGATCCACGCGGAACCGTATTAAGGACAGCTTGGTCAAAACTGAAGGGCCGGCATGAGCCGTCAAATAATCGCCATCGACATACGCGGCACCACCCTCGTGGGCGTGTTGCTGAGTACGGGGCTGAAAAGCAACCTGATCGAAGGGTGCGCGCAGGTTCCTCTGTCCACCGATTCCGAGGCGGTGGCCCCGCTGACGTCTGCGCTGGCGCAGTTGCGCCGACAGCTTGACTTTGGCGATGCCGCCGCGGTGATCGGTTTACCTGCTGACCACACCCTTTTCCGGACCATTGCCATACCGTTCAAGGAAGAAAAGAAAATCCGTCAGGTTCTGCCATTCGAGTTGGAGCCCTCCTTGCCGGTGGCAGTGGACAACCTGGTCATCGATTTCCAAAAGGGTCTAAACCCCGAAACCAACGAATTGCTGACCGTGGCCATCGATCGCCGGGAGTTGGATGCGACCATGGCCGCGTTGGCGGAAGCCCAAATCAACCCGCAATTGGTGGTACCGGGTGACTTCGCCCTGGCTCTGGCCCTGGGGGCCCACGACCAAGGATTACCCGAGCAGGCCCTGCTGCTGAATGTGGGTCAAAGCAAATCGACCCTTTTTGCGCTGATTTCCAGGAAAGTCGCACTGGCCCGCTGCCTTACCGCGAACGCCACCACCGAAGACGGCGTTGAGTTGTTGACGCTGAAATTACGGCAGACCCTGACCGCTTTTGCCGACAATCAGCCCGGTGGTTTCACGCCCACCACACTGTATCTGAGCGGCCCGGCGCTGGACGATGAAACGGTGGCCGCGCGTCTGATCGAGTCGATGGAGATTCCCTCCCAAACCGTCGACCTGCGGACCATGGTCCCCAAGCTGGACATGGCGGAAACCACCCAGTGGCGACCCTGTGTCATGAACGGCGCCCTGGCCATGGCCCTGATCGAAGCCGAGGGCCGGTCTTGCCCCAATTTTCATCGCACCAGTTCTTTATTCAAGAATTATTGGACGAGCTATCGCCCCTATGTACGGGGACCGGCCATTGCGCTGGCAATCGTCATACTGCTGGCCATGGGCGGCATCCTGCTGGAAAATCATCTGCTGCAAAACCGGCTCGATCACCTCAACCGGCAGGCAGAGGCCATTTTCGCCGCCACCTTTCCGGACACCCGGCGGGTTGGGGATCCTTTGAGTCAAATGAAGAGCGAGCTGCGAAGCGTCCAGGGCGGCAGCATCGATGCCGGCCAGGCCATTCCGCAAGTGCGCGCGGTGGATATTCTGCAGCAGCTCAGCCAGATGATCCCGAAGGAACTCGACGTCCTGTTCAGCCGCATGGTCCTGGGCGGCGACGGCCTCACCGTAACCGGTGAAACCACGGGTTTCAATGTGGTGGATGATGTAAAAAGCCGGCTGGAGCAAAATGGTCTTTTCAAACAGGTCACCATCGCATCGGCCAACATGGACCGCTCGGGCAACAAAGTGCGGTTCAGCCTGAAATTGGAAATATGAGTTTCTTTTCGCTGAAATTGCTGCCGCTTCGTTCTTTCGCGCTGCCGTTCAACCTGCAACGGCGGGACAAGATTGCATTGACCGTGGCAGCTGCTGTGCTGGGTCTTTTTATCCTTGCCCAGCTGATTATCTTTCCGCCCCTGGACAGACGGGCACGCCTTAAGCAGCAAATCCTCACCCAAACCCGGGCGTTGCAGGAAATGCAGCTCCTGTCCGCAGAGTACCGGGCGGTATCTCAGACGGCTTTTAATACCGAAGCGCAATTGAAGGCGCGACCCGCCGGGTTTACCCTTTTTTCCTTTCTGGATGCCCTGGCGGGCCAAAGCGGTGTCAAACAGAATATCGTTCATATGCGTCCATCCACCACCAACCTCAAGGGCAGCCCCTATTCCTTGTCGCTGGTGGAACTGAGGATAGACGCGCTGACCATGCAACAATTGGTCGCATTCCTGCACGGTGTGGAGACTTCACCCCATTCGATCTGGATCCGGCGAATCTCACTGACCCGTGGTGAAAAGGAAGAGGATTTAATCAACGTCATCCTGCAAGCGGAGACGTTCCAGCTCTGATCCCGACGCAGAGCATCGAGCGACAACGGACACGGACGATGAAACGCACCAGCGCAATATTCTTCTACACTTTATATGGCGGTTTAGCGGTGGGATTTTTCCTGTACCTGCTATTCCCTTCCATCGTGGTGCGGGACCTGCTGGTGGACCGGATCCACCAAGCCCATCCACAATTGCGCGTTCACGTGAATGAGGTGCACCCGACATTTCCACCCGGGTTGCGGCTCACGCCGCTATCATTGGTCTATGCCGAAATGCCGATCATATCCATGGTGCACCTCAAGCTGTTGCCGGGGCTCATCTCGATGCTTGGCAGCCAGAAAGAAATGGCCTACAGTGGCGTCATCGACGGCGGGGGCGCGCTTACAGGGAACGTCCGGATGCTTCAGGACGCACCCGAACCGAAGCTTAACGGCACCTTGAACCTGTCGGGTATCCCCTTAGAGGGCATCGCCCTGCTCAAACAACTGCCCCAGGTGGCCTTGACGGGATTGATGACCACATTTGTGGACTTCGACACCCACAAAGGCCCCGGTGGAACCGCCAACCTCAGTATCGACATGACACCGGTGCGGGTCACCTTCAAGGCGCCCTTGCTGGGATTGGAACAGCTGGATTTCTCCCGAATTCAATCGGACCTGATTGTGACACCGCGCATGCTGCAGATCAAACAGATCGATGCCACCGGCGCCCAGATTGAAGCACGGGTGACCGGATCCATTGTATTTCGTTTCCCGCTCAAGGATAGTCGACTCAATTTGTCCTGCACCCTCAAACCCCAGGCGGGATTTGTCGCAGAACAGAAAAATACGATGGTGGGCGCCTTGCTGGCCTCCTCAGCCGCACAGCAGAGAGGCGTCATTGTCCGAATCGCCGGCACATTGGAAAAACCCAATTATGTGGTTCGTTAACACCATGACCATCCAACGGATTACCGCTCTGGTCAACCTGGCGTTGATCACAATAGGGGCTTATTGGGCGGTGGCCATCTTTTACAAGGTGGTGACCCTGCAGGTGCAGTCACCCCCGCCGCAAATGGCTGCCATGCCCGGCGGTGTCGGCGCGCAGGCGCCGGTGGCACCGCCGCTCAGCCACTACAATCCCATTCTGGAGCGCGACCTGTTCAAAACCAGCAAGGCGCCCAGTGCCGAGGGACCTTCACAGGCCGTGAACGTGGATGCCCTGGAAGAGACTCAACTGCAGCTCAAACTGTGGGGCACGGTATCAGGAGACACCCCAAACACGTATGCCGTCATCGAGGATACCCAGAAAAGGGAACAGAGCCTGTTCCGGGTGGGAGATACGGTCCAGAACGCCACTGTCAAAATGATCTTGCGGGAAAAAGTGGTGCTCAGCGTCGACAATCGTGATGAAGTGCTCGCCATGGAAGAGCCGGGTACGACTGGCGCAACCGCGCCGATGGCGGCCGGTCGGGGACAGCCCGCGGTCATGGCTTCGGCGGCCCCGGCCATGGACCAGCGCATCACCCTGCAGCGTGCCATGATCGAGGACGCTTTTCAGGACGTCAACCGCCTGATGACCGAAGTCGCCATCACGCCTTATATGCAGGATGGGCGCGCCGAGGGATTGGCATTCAACAACATCCGGCCCAACTCCATTTTTCGCCGCATGGGACTCCGAAACGGCGATGTTTTACGAGGCGTCAATGGGGAACAGATTCAATCCATGGATGATGCGATGCGCCTGTACAACAACCTGCGGACGTCGGACGAAGTGCAACTGCAGATCATGCGGCGCGGCCAAGAGCGCAACATCTTGTATAACCTTCGGTGATGTCTGGCATGCGCCGATGATGCACCATTGAACAAACGCCCACCCCAGCGGCATCAAATCGCAATGCGTTGCCCGGGGAAGCGTACAACGGGACAATACGGACTCCTATGAAACCTGCCTTATGCAAATCACTCAGCTTGGTAACCACGCTCCTGGTGATGGGGGCTTGCCTGATGGCACCCGCCATCGCCGTAGCACAACCGCCCGGCGAAGGCCGAATCCCGGCCGAATCCACCGCTTCCGGCGGAGATCAACTGGTTTCCATCGATTTCAACAATGTGGACATAGGTGTTTTCGTTAAATTCATCAGCGACCTGACCAAGCGGAACTTCATCATCGACGACAAGGTCAGGGGTCGCGTGACCGTGATCTCCCCCGGGCGGATCACAGTGTCCGAAGCATACCGGGTGTTCGAATCCGTGTTGGAGGTCAACGGATTTACCACTGTGCCTTCCGGTGCCGTCACCAAAATTGTACCGGCGCCCGAAGCGCGCGCCAAGAGCATCAGGACCCGTATCGAAGAGGAAGCCGGCCGGCCGGGTGACAATGTAATTACCCAGATCGTTCCCCTTCGCTATGCCGACCCCAATGAGATTAAAAACCTGTTCACGCCCCTGGTCTCCCGCAACAGCGTGATTCAAGCCTATCCGCCCACCAATACGCTCATCATCACCGATGTACACTCCAACATTGCGCGGTTGCTCCAGATCCTCAAAGCGATCGATATCACCGGCGTGGGGCAGCAGATTGCGCTGATCCCCGTTCAAAATGCCAGTTCGGCCAAATTGGTGACGATGCTGGATTCAATTTTCCGGTCCGCCCGGGAACGGGGCGCCTCGGAAAAAGATATCACCTTTGTCTCCGACGACCGCACCAACACCCTGATCATCCTGGCCAGCGAAGGCGACATCGACAATATCCGCCAACTGGTCAGCAGGCTGGACAAGGAGACCCCCAGGGGCCAGGGCAACATCAATGTCTACTATCTGGAACACGCCTCTTCGGAAGATATGGTCAAGGTGCTTCAGGAAATTATCCAGCGCGGCGGTCAAACCGCCGACGCCGAGGGGAAACCGGTGGCGCCGGCGGTGTCGGACAAGGTGCGCATCACCGCCGACAAACCCACCAACAGTCTGATTATCGTGGCCGATCTGGACGAATACATGGTGTTGGAATCGATCATCCAGAAAATCGACATCCCACGTTCCATGGTCTACATCGAAGCGCTGATCATGGAGGTCAACGTCAACAAGGATTTCAGGCTGGGAACGGAATGGACCCTCGGTGGAGAAACTTCCTATGATGGCAAGGATGCGATCTATGGCGGCGGTTTTCGCTCGGACGACCCGCTGATCGGCTTCTCCCAGGGGCCCACCGCCGGTTCGCTGATACCCGCATTACCCGGCGGCATGTCCCTGGGCATTTTCGGAGAATTCCTCGAGATCGGCGGCATTACCTTTCCAAGCATTTCGGCCATGGTCCAGGCCTACCAGAAGGACCGGGACGTGCGCATCCTCTCCACCCCCCAGATCCTGACCACGGACAACCAGGAAGCCCGGATCTACGTCGGCAAGAACGTACCGTTCCAGACCACGGCCACCGCCAGCACCACCGGCACCGAAATCTTCAACTCCTTCGAGTACCGCGACGTGGGAAAAAGTCTGAAGATCACCCCCCAGATCAGCAAGGACCGCATGGTGCGCCTTCTGATCTCCCTGGAGGTAACCGCCCTTGAAGGGGTGGCCACCACCCGGCCGACCACCCTGAAGCGCACCATTGAAACCACCGCCATTGTTCAGGATGGCCATTCGGTGGTATTGGGCGGGCTGATCGATGACAACGAGGATGCGGTGCGCTACAAGGTACCCTGCCTGGGCGACATACCCGGCTTCGGCGCGCTTTTCAGCTCCCGGGCGTCCGGTTTTGAAAAGTCAAATCTGTATGTCTTCCTGACTCCCCGCGTGATCCAGGATACCGACGAAGCGACCAAGGTATCCAGACAGAAACGGCAACAGATCGAAGGCTCTCTGGAAGAGAATATCAAACTATACAATAGAAACCAGCCCATGCCACCTGCGGAACAATTAAG
>JAGTVD010000528.1 GCA_018224505.1 Desulfatitalea sp.
AAATCCTACTCGCCGCTGCTGTTGCTCTGGCGTGGTATCGGCGCCTTTGTCGCCCAAAACCCGCGCTATCGCATGCTATTCGGGCCCGTAAGCATCAGCAGCGATTACAGCGATCTTTCCCGCCGCCTCATGGCCACCACTTTGCTGCGTCACAGCCAGGCCCACGCCTTGTCCGTGATGGTCAGGCCGCGTAAACCGGCGTGCCTGAAGCCTGTGCGCATCCGCGGCTGCCGAGGCACCGCCCACGATTTGGTGTTCCATGACTTTAAAGAAGTCAAGGCCGTAGTGGCGGACATCGAACTGCACCAAAAGGAGGTGCCCGTTCTGCTGCGGCAATACCTGAACCTGGGGGGACAATTGCTGGCCTTCAACATCGACAAGCATTTCAGCCGGGTATTGGATGGCCTGATCGTGGTGGATCTGCTGCAAACGGACCGTAAAACCCTGGCCCGCTACATGGGCCCTCAAGGGCTGGCGACCTTTCTGGCGCACCATGGTGTCGTTCCGGCGCAAGCGCCTGGATACCGGCAAGCCGGATAACCGGCCGGCCCGGCAAAAGGCCTGCCGTCCACATAAAACGGCGAACGGACCGGGCACCTTCCTCGCCGCTGCCGGCCATTTGCATATGGAGCGGCGCTAACACAAATTTAACCGTTTCCTCATCGAACGCCAATCAAACCCCACTATCCATGAGCCATGAAGATGGCGGTGCGGGATCGGGCCGCCACCCGGCAAGATCCATTTCCGATACATTTACCGTTATACCGCAACCGGCACGCATCGATGCGATGGCCCTGAAAAAGGAGCGAAACGATCATGAACATGGCGAAAATGGGATGGAAAAAGGTGTTGGGCGCTCTGGTGGCGCTGGCGATGCTGTTGGCAGCCGGAACGGCCTACGCTGAAGAGATCCTGGTCTATACGGCCCTGGAGGATGACGAGATTCCCGGCTACCTGGCGCTTTTCAAGCAGGCCCACCCGGAGATTACGGTTAAAATCGTGCGGGACTCCACGGGTATCGTCACTGCCAAACTGCTGGCGGAAAAAGAGAATCCGCGGGCGGACGTGGTGTGGGGCACCGCCGCCACCAGCCTGATGCTGTGCGACCAGGCCGGGATGCTCGAACCCTACGCGCCAAAGGGCCTGGAAAAAGTGCGTCCCAAAATGCGCGATGCCAAAAACCCGCCCCACTGGGTCGGCATCAAGGCCTGGATGACCGGTCTTTGCGTCAACACCATCGAATGCCAGGTTCTGAAGCTGCCCGTTCCCAAATCCCTTGCGGACCTGGTCGACCCGGTCTATGCGGGCCACCTTTCCATGCCCAATCCCGCGTCATCGGGCACCGGCTTTTTGACCGTCAGTGCCATTCTGCAAACCATGGGCGAAGAAAATGGGTGGGCCTACCTGGACAAGCTGCACCGGAACATGGCGCGCTACACCCATTCGGGTTCCAAACCGTGCCGCATGGCCGGCGCCGGCGAGCTGCCCATCGGTATCTCTTTTGCCTATCGCGGCATCATGCAGAAACAAAAGGGCGAACCGGTATTGACCGTATTCCCGGCCGAGGGATCGGGTTGGGATGTGGAAGCCAATGCGCTGATCAAAAAACCGGCCATCAAACCGGCGGCCAGGGTGTTCCTCGACTGGGCGCTCAGCGCGCCGGCGATGGATGCCTATGCCAAGGTTTATCCCATCACCGCTTATCCCACTGAAGTCGCCATTCCGGCGGAGTATCCCGCCAACCCGGAAAGCCAGCTCATCGAGAACGATTTCGACTGGGCGGCCAAAAACCGGGAACGCATCCTGGCCGAGTGGACCCGCCGGTATGATGGCAAGAGTGAAGCCAGGTAGGTGGTTGGGTTTGTAGGGTTTGTTGGGTTTGAAGGGTTTGTTGGGTTGGGGGGTGGTGTGGGGTTGCCGTTGCCGCAAAGGAGGCGCGATGCTGTCTGAAGAGATCTATCTGGCGGTGGAAAACGTCACCCGGCGATTCGGAGCGTTCACGGCGGTGGAAGCGGTCTCTTTCCAGGCCCGCAGGGGGGAGTTTCTCTGCATCCTCGGTCCCAGCGGCTGCGGCAAAACTACCTTGCTGCGCATGATCGCGGGCCTGGAAGGGCTGGACGCAGGCCGGGTTTGCATCGAGGGTCGGGATGTTTCCCGGTTGCCGGTGTCCAAGCGCAATGTGGGCATCGTGTTTCAATCCTATGCCCTTTTTCCCAATCTGACGGCGCGCCAGAACATCGGGTATGGCCTGCAGAGCCGGGGCTGGCCGCGGGATCGGATACAGCAGCGGGTGGACGAGCTGCTGGACCTGGTCGGCTTGCGCGGGCTGGGGCGACAGCACCCCTCCCGGCTCTCGGGCGGCCAGCAGCAGCGGGTGGCCCTGGCGCGCGCCCTGGCCGTGTCACCCGACCTGCTGCTGCTCGACGAGCCGCTGTCCGCGCTGGATGCCAGGGTGCGGGCCATGCTGCGGGTCGAAATCCGCCAACTCCAGCAGCGCCTGGGGGTGACCACGATCATGGTGACCCATGACCAGGATGAAGCCCTTACCATGGCGGATCGCATCCTGGTCATCGATGGCGGCCGGCTGGTCCAGGAAGGCACGCCGCGGCAGATATACGACCAGCCCGGCACACCTTTCGTGGCCCGTTTCATCGGGGCCATGAACTTCATCGGCGATGTCTGCAAAGTCAGCGAGGGCATCTACCGCCTGGGCGGCACGCATCTGACGGTGGCCCCGGAAAACGGCAGCCGGCGACTGGCCGCGGGAACCCCGGTGACCATCGCCATCCGCCCCGAGGATGTGATCCTCATGCCCGGTGCCGGCGCCGCCAATGTGATCGATACCCGGGTGGTGCGCATGGAGTACCGCGGTTTTCAGTTCCGCATCGATCTGAAGGCCCCCGGCACCGGTGCCGAAGTGATGCTCACCGCCGACGTGCCCAGCGAAAAAGTGCGTCGGCTCAATATCCGGGAACAGATGGGCCTGGCCGTGCAACTGCCCATGGACCGGCTGCGGGTGTATGCCGGCTCCGGCCATTGATAGTGAACGGTGCGGCGCATGCGGCGTTGGCCGCTTCCATCACCGCAATGCCGGCCGCTGTGTGGCGGCGGCTCGACAAGGAGCTGTGGGTCAAGCGCCTGTTGATCGTACTGGCGTGTCTCTGGCTGCTGGTGGTGGTGGTCCTGCCCCTGGGACAGCTGCTCTCCAAGAGCCTGACCGACCGTGACGGCCAATTCGTCGGGCTGGCCAATTATGTCTATTATTTCAACACCCCGGCGCTTTCAGACTCCCTTTACAACAGCCTTTTCGTCTCGGCCATGACCACAGTGCTGGCCGTCAGCCTGGGACTGCTCTATGCCTACGGCCTCACCCGGGCCGTGATTCCGGCCAAGGGCGTTTTCAAAAGCCTGGCCATGCTGCCGCTGTTTGCCCCCACGTTGCTCAACGGCATCGCACTGATCTACCTGTTCGGCCGTCAGGGATTGGTCACCCGCGGTTTTTTCGAGGCCCTGCCCGGCATCGACATCGGGGTCTACGGACCGGTGGGCATCATCATCGCCGAGACCCTTTACACCTTTCCCCAGGCGGTGTT
>JAGTVD010000529.1 GCA_018224505.1 Desulfatitalea sp.
CAGGGGCAAACGTCGCCCCGGGACGAGACACACAAGGCGTTCTGGATATTCTCCGAGCAGCCGGCCGCCGCTTCCCGTATTCCCAGTTTCGGGGTGTGGATGGAGATCCCCATCTGCCGGCCGGCGGCGCGCAGTTGAGCGAAAAGGGTGTCGATCTCGGCGCGTCGATCTTCCGACGTCACATCCAGCACCTCACCCGATAGATGCCCGGCACCGGAGTCGAAATCCAGCACGCTGATCACCACTTCTTGCACGGCCGTGCCCTTCAAAAGCGCCGGCAATGCCTTAATTTCACCCATGCCCGATGTGAGCAGGAGATAGGCGATATGCACCGCCGGAGTGGTGCTGCCGAGGCGCCGTTTGACTCTTTCCAGCAGGGCGATATTGCCCAACACCGCATCGAGGGTCGTGTGGACCCGTATCCGATCGTTATACGCGCTGCTCGTTCCGACCAGGGAGAAGGCCATGATGTCCAACCCGGCCGTGACCAGCGCTTCCGCAATGGATTCGTTGAGCAACATGCCGTTGGTCGTGGTGCCCACCCGGGCGCCCGCCTGTTTGGCCATGGCTACCATGGCCGGCAAACCGCGGTGCAGCAGCGGTTCGCCCCAACCTTGCAGATAGACCAGGTCGGTTTTGGCGAAGGCCGGTACGAGCCTTTTGAACAGCCTGAGGGGTAGAAAACGGTTTTGCCAGGATGGGCGGTACACCGTGCGCGGGCAGTAGGTGCAGGCCGCATTGCACGCCGTGGTCACCTCCACCTGAATCCACGCCTTGGGCTCGAAAAGCACCCGATGCTCCCACCATGCCTTCAGCCGGTCCAATGTGGATGTATCGGGAAGGATGACCATCTTGATTTCCCTGTATATCAGACGGTTGGGGGCGGATGGAACCCGCCCCCAACCGTCTGAGGAGAGGGGGTAAATGCTATCGATGCTTGCGGATTGCGTTGCGCACGAACATCTGGGCCCGGGCCGTCTCTTCGGACTGGGTATACCAGTAAGCGCCGGCATCGATGTTGCTTTGCTCTATACTTGCCATAATCGGGCGGACATGGGGCAGGGTCTGCCCCCAGGGCAGCACCACGTATGCCAGGCTCCACAACAAGCCAAGCCCCAAAGCCAGCCCCAGCCATGCGCGCAAACGCTTGCCAGCGATCGAGCTTTTATCTCCCGCAATTTCTTTGACGTTCATCACTGCACCATCCCTATTGGGGAAACGTTTGCTAAATTACAGACTGGCCGTGATTCCAGGGAACACCAGGAAGAACATAATATAAGCCATGGCCAAGGTCAAAACCAGATTGAGGCTTTGGCCGCACACATAAAGGATCACCGGTTTGCCGCCCTTGAAGTGTTTGGACAGTTCCCTGAAATTGGATGACAGCCCGATGCTGGCAAAGGCCAGGGCAAAGAACCATTCCCGGGCATTACGGGTCAAGCCGCGGATGAATCCGTGTTCGAGCATTACATCACCGGCGCTGCCCATGGCGCTGTACAGAATGGAAATAAAAACGGAAGCCCCGATGAATCCCAGGACAAATTTGGGAAACCGGTACCAGATCTCCATCTTGCTGACCATCTGGCCCGGCGCACAATCCACCCGTGCGCACCAGTAGACCGCCACGCCAAAGGCGATGACGCCGATCATCACGTTCTGGATCATTTTGATGGTGGCGGCGACGAACATGCCGGTTTCACCCAGGAAGGCGCCGGCCGCCACCACCGCACCGGTGCTATCGATGGTGCCGCCGATCCAGGCGCCGCCGAGCACGGGATGCATGCCAATGGAAACGATAAAGGTGGGCAGGGCGACCATCATGATGGCCGTAAACAACATCGACATGCCCACGGCGATAGTCAACTCCTCTTTCTTGGCGCGGCAGGCGGATGCAGTGGCGATGGCCGCGGACACCCCGCATACACACATGTCCGCCGAAACCGTTATGTTGAGTGTCTTGGACTCCATCTTCAATACTCTTTGCCCGAAGGCATAGGTCGCCACCAGAACGATGGGGGTGACCACCCAGGCCACGAAAACACCCGGAATGCCGATGGCCACAATCTTGCTGAAAAGGATCTCCGCGCCCAGCAGCACCAGACCTGTTTTGATGAAATACTCGGTCTGCAAACCGTCCTTGATGAAATTGGGGGTGCCCACGGTATTGCTGATGAGCATCCCCAGCACAATGGCCCAGAGCACGTCCCCGAACCCATATTTGCGCATGGTCTCCTGATTGCCGATGATCATCGCCAGGACGGCAATGACAAAGAGGAACCAGAAGCCTTTCCAGAATTTGGCGGTGTCGATATTCATGAACAGAATGCCGATAGTAAAAAACAATCCGATCATGACAAATAGACCGACAAGGTAGGGGATTTTGTTGTAAGCTTGCACCGTGGCATTGGCCCGCAGGCTACCGCGCTCCTTTTCCCGCAGTTTGCGCCAGTTGCCAATGCTTTTTTCTGCATCGGTGTTGAGCTGATCATCCCTGAACAGCGCTGCGGCAGCCAGGGCCTGGGCTGCCTCGGCGCTGACCAACGCCGCTTTGGTGGCCTCCTGGGCTGCCTTGTAGGCCGGTTCGGCATTTGCCCGTCGCCGGGCAGCCGCCTCCTCACTCAGGTAGAGCGATTCTCCAATGTTGCTGCTCCAGCGCCCGGGCATCTGCAGCCATTGGGCGATGGCCTTGGCATAGGGTTCGTTGGTGGCGCGCAGGCTCCCCTTGGTGTCGTTGGCTTTGTGCCATTCCACTGTGCGGAAGGGCGCACGGGCGTCTTCGGCCTGAAGGGTGGTATCGGCCTTGGTCAACGCCTCCGACATGCCTGCGGGCGGCCGGGGCAAAAAGATGATCATGCCCACCACAATGAGCAGAAAACCGAGCCATATAGCCCACCAGTCTTCCTTTTTCCACAATTGGGACCATTCCCATCTCTGCTGATCGATGACCACCGCTTCAGCGTCGGCGGAAACGTTTTTCTGTTGCTTACCCGTTGATTGGATGTCCGCCATACTCGCCTCCTTCTGACGTTTCAGGTCTGATGTGTTGAGTTACCAGGCGCTGCCCGATCCGCTGTATCCGTTGACAGGGCGTACGCCTGCGCTGAGTTATCAATCAGCAAACCTTGTGCCATGCGCTCTCAAGTGCCCGGGGAGAAGCTAACAGCATCAATTTAATAGCATGCGTCACGTTGTGGGTCATTTCCATGACAAGACGGCGATGGCGGCATGTCCGCTTTCTTTACGGTATGGAAAAAAATGTATCTCTATTGATTGTTGAAATCGCTATCGAATTTGTCATCATCGCGGCTTCCTACAGGATTGACTACGAATAAGGCCACGAAAGCGAATATGACGCGCCACAACAGACTTCTCTCGAGGGGCTGAATAGTTATTCCGCGGGTGGGGTTGTGATCCGGGCGGGATTTCCCCGCCCGGACCACGGAGGATCAATGGAAAGGGTTATTGCGAACGCAAGGCGTGTTGGACAAATACCTGGGCAATGGCCGTTTCTTCCGACTCCGTGTACCAGTAGGCGCCGGCATCAATGTCGGATGTTTCGATGGCTTGCATGA